>VSNK01000334.1 GCA_009774255.1 Faecalicatena sp. | reverse complement strand
AATTTTTTTCATTATCTAAAGTATTGACAAAACTGGCGTTCTCTATTCAATCCACCCTATAAAAATTTTACGCTAACCTTTCTTTCTCTATATATTGTAACTACTTGGTTACAGGTCACACCTTGACCAGGCGTGACCTGTAACTCAGGCCGCATTTTGAATTGCCTACGGCAATGGGCGGCCTGAATACCAGCTTTTATGTGCATCCTCCCGACCAATCAGCGTAGTGATTGGTCGGGGTGTGACATGTAACACTACTTGACCTGAACAATAACTTCTCCCTGTCTGGTTGACAGATATTCCGGGGCAGGGTATGATACAAAAAGCAGTAGAAAAAAACAGGAAAGGTACGCGGAGCATGGAGCAGAAACTAAAAGAACGGAGCATGCAAAATCTGTTGGAAATCATCTGGAGGATGGAAAAACTACCGCTGTCTTCCAGGGCCGCGGCAGTGATTGCCGGCTGGGGCGGTTCTGGAGAGGGCGAAGAAACGTGCGGCATTTTCTCTGCAAATTGGTTGCAAAAGGGAGGTAGGATAGATGGGGCTGTATTTAAATAGTAAAAAGCCGCAGGATAATTACCGGGAAATGGCAAAAACAGCATATTTTGTCGATAAAACATTACTGTTAAGGGAATTGATCCCGCTTGTCGAGACAGACGAGGAAATCCTTCGGCAGGCAGAGGCCAATTCAGGAAATAAATACATTTGCATTACAAGGCCGCGGCGTTTTGGAAAAACCGTTATGGCAAATATGATAGCCGCTTATTTTGGAAAGGGGAGGAGCAGCAGTTATTTCCGGCAGATGAAGATCAGCTCCTATGGGCTGTTTGAAAGGCATTTGAATCAGCATAATGTTATTTATATTACATTCAATGAGATTTCACGAAAATGCAATACGTATCAGCAGTATATTGACCGGATTCAGAACAGGCTTCTGACGGATCTGATCCGGGAATTTCCTGACGTGCCGATCCAGATGGAAGATGCTGTCTGGGATGCGCTGAACACAATTTACGAATTAAAGGAGACTGTGAAATTTGTATTTGTATTCGATGAATGGGACTTCATTTTCCACAGGGATTTTGTTACGGGAAAGGATAAAGCGGATTATATCAGCTTTTTAAGCAATCTTTTGAAGGATCAGCCCTATGTAGAGCTTGCCTATATGACGGGAATCCTTCCGATTGCAAAGTACTCGAGCGGCTCAGAATTAAATATGTTTTACGAATATACGATGGTGACGGAAGAAAAGTATTGTGAATATTTTGGATTTACAGAGGAAGAGGTGGACAGCCTGTATGCGGAATACACCAAGATAACGCCTAAGCCCTCAATTCTTCGGGAAGAACTGCGCACATGGTATAACGGCTACCACACGAAAATGGGGGAGCGGGTTTATAATCCGCGTTCTGTCGTGGCTGCGCTGACCAATAATAATCTGGGGAATTACTGGACAAGCTCCGGCCCTTATGATGAGATTTTCTACTATATCCGGAAAAATGTGGATGACGTCAGAAATGAACTGGCCTTGATGATATCAGGCACGCCGGTTCGTGTGAAGATAAGGGAATTCGCGGCAACCTTTATGAACCTGACAACAAAAGAAGAAATATTTTCCGCGATGGTCGTGTACGGTTTTTTAAGCAGTGAAAATGGGATGGTTATGATCCCTAATAAAGAACTGATGGGGCAATTTGAAGATATGCTGCTGAAAGAACCGGAATTGGGATATATATATCGTCTTGCAAAAGAATCGGAACGTATGCTGCAGGCAACTTTGGCCGGAGATACGGATACAATGCTTCAGATATTGGAATATGCCCATAACACGGAAAGTCCTTTATCGAGTTATAGCAATGAAGCAGAATTGACTGCGGTAATTAATCTTGTCTATCTTTCGGCGAGGGACTCCTACCGGATTGAAAGGGAGGACAAAGCAGGAAAGGGTTATGTCGATTTTATTTTCTACCCGAATGACTGCAGGGCAGACGGTATGATATTGGAATTGAAAGTAGACCATACCGCAGAAGAAGCCATACGGCAGATCAAGGACCGGGAATATGCACTTCGGTTTCGGGGAAAATTGGGTGAAAAGGGAAGGTATACCGGGAGGATTCTGGCAGTGGGAATCGCGTATAATCGGGCAGATAAAAAGCATTGCTGCAAAATAGAAGTGCTGTGAATGGAGGTGAGAACGATGAAAAAAATCCTGAAAACGCCGGGAAAAAATTTATGTGTATAGTGTAACGGTATTTGATGAGGAGATAAAAATGAAAACAAAAGTGATTTCGCCGAGAATACCAACCCAACTTATGATGGTGGAAGATCTGCAGATGATAAAAAATTCCTTAGAGGATGACGCGCGAATCGTAGAAGTTACGATACATGAGGAAGACGTAACAGGACAGAATTATAGTGGACTGGATGTAGAGTCTTCTCTTTTTGAGCGAAGCAGATTTTTAGACTGTGATTTTAAAAAGGCATCATTTGTAGATGTGGTCTTTCATAATTGTGATTTCTCAAACAGCCATTTTGCCAAAGCGTATTTCCATAGATGTGAATTCAGAAATTGTAAATGCCTCGGAACGGTTTTTAATGAAGCTGTGATAAAACATGTTAAGATTATGGACAGTACGTTAAAATATGCAAGCTTGAATGACGCTAAATTCGAATACGTGGAAATGAACCATTGTGATTTGACAGAAGGTTCCATCTCGGAGACGATCCATAAAAACTGGAAGGCCAGTGAATGTATGTTTATAGGGACAAATTTTTTTCATACAAAATTGAAGGATTTTGATTTTTCAAGCTGTGAATTGGAGAATATTATCATTTCTGATACACTTGAAGAAATTCGCGGAATAAAGATTAATGCGATCCAGGCATTGGAGGCAGCCAGATTGTTGGGCATGAAGGTGGTGTAAGGAGTGCCCCGTTCTGTCAAAGGAATTTGAAATTTTCTGCGTTAAAAACGGAGAACAGGAGAACATGTTATGCCAAAAATATTGATGATAGAGGATGATGTCCATATAGGAGATATGGTGTCCGAGTCGTTATTAAAAGCAGGATTCGAGCCGTTGAGGGCCTATTCCGGCACAGAGGCTCTTCTGGTACTTGAACGCAGCAGGCCGGACTTAATTCTGCTGGACCTGATGCTGCCAGGGCTTTCCGGTGAGGAGATTCTGCCGGAAATAAGGGATATACCGGTGATCGTGCTCAGTGCGAAGGCAGGGATTGACGACAAGGTAGAGATGCTTCTGGGCGGCGCTGTTGATTACATGACCAAGCCTTTTGAAATCAAAGAGCTGCTTGCCCGGATTGCGGCGCATCTTCGGAAAGCTGCCGGAAACGATGCGCCGCAGATCTTGACAGCGGGACATCTTTCGATGAATCTGCCTGCACATGAGGTACGGTTATCCGGACAGAGCATACGGCTGACAAAAACGGAGTATGCCATTTTAAAACTGCTGATGAAAAATAAGGGACAGGCCCTGTCAAAATCCACGATATTAGAAAGAATCAGCGAAGATACTCCCGACTGTACGGATGCCTCGCTGAAACAGCATGTCAGCAACCTGAGGAAAAAACTTCGGGGTGTGGACGGAAACGATCCGATCGAGGCGGTCTGGGGTATCGGATTTCGGCTGAACCTGTAAAAATCAACTCTTTATATCTGTGACTTTGCCCAGGACGCGACTTCCTGTTCGGAGCGGGAAGCATCTGCGCCGTGTACGGCCAGCCCGCTGCCAAAGTCCGCGCCCTTGCAGATACGTTCCAGGTCTTGTTCACAGTGGCCAAGGCCGCTGCCTTCATGGGTCATAAGCGCCATGACCTTCTTTCCGCTCCAATCCAGCTTTTCAAGCTGGGTGAATACCGCGCAGGGATAGGTGCCCCACCAGCAGGGGCCGCAGACGAAAATATGGTCATAATCGGAAATGCTGTCAAGGTACTTTTTCAGTTCGGGGCGGGCATTTATATTCAGCTCGTCCTGTGCCTCCTCCGTGCAGGTCATATAGTCAGCGGAATATTCCCTGACTGTCTCAATCCGGAACAGATCGCCGCCAACCGCCTTTTGAATAAACTCCGCGCAAATCTCCGTATTGCCCCTGGTAAGGGTTTTTAGCTCTCCGTTCACATAGTTTTCCCCCTGACGGGAATAGTAAATGATAAGATTCTTTGCCATCTTCATTCCCCCTGTTTCTTTTCAAATTCATTGAAATCTCTTTTTCACCTATGTTTTTTCTTATTTTAGCACACTGGTACAAGTTAATACAAGAAAAATTTCAACCGCTTCCAGCTTGCAAACTACAAAAAAGTTACAGTTCACTGGCCAGCCAGCGAACTGTAACCAGTCCCCCATTTTCACATGAACAGCAGCAAGGCGGAGGGACCCAAAAGCAGTCTGCAGAAGCAGGCCTTATTGGTGCTGGCGGTAACGCTCCGCAACCTGCTGGAAGGTTCTTTACTTACCAGGAAACGTTTCTTCCTGATAAGTAAAGACATCAATGTTTCATCGTTTTGTTGTAGTAAATTTTTTAATTAATGTGTTCGGTACGATTGTTTCGCAGGGAATGTAGTTGTCAAACCCGTCTACAGCTAAGCGTGCCATCAATTGAATATTTTGTGCCACAGAAGTAATGGGATAGATCGCGCATTCTGATATTGGTGAATTATCGTAGCCAATAATCTCTGCCTCGTCAGGGATTAGCAGGTGTTTTAGAACGCATTGTTGTTCAAACAGCCTGGCAATGTCATCATTGGAACAAAAGACTCCTAATTTTCTCCCTCTGTATTTGCTTAATAAATCGTCCACGATCTGCTCCATCGCCTGGACCGCGATTGGAAGAAACGGTTCAGACAATTCCGGCCGTATGATTCTTTCATAGGTTTGCCCCTCCATCAGACATTCAAATCCCACAATTCGCTTGAAAGAAGGCCAAATCGTACTGTATCCGTTGTTGATATGGACAAATACTTCACAGTGATTCTGAAGCAGAAGCTCAGCGGCCAGTTTTCCGCCGGTGAAATTATCGCTGTTTATCTGCATAAAGTTGCCGCCGGAACGTTCAATAGTGATAACGGGTACAGGCAGATGAGTGATATCTTCTGCATCAAGCAGCGGACTTAACAGAATGATCCCCTTGGGAAGATATCGGCATAATGCATGGATTGCAGCAAGTTCTTCGCTTTTTGATTTTTCCGATGTATACGGAATCATGTGATATCCTTTTTCTTTGCCGATTTCTATTAACTGATTGAGCAGCTCCGTATAAAAGCCGAACTGGAGATGCGGCAGGATTACAATGATCAGATTTGTAGTGTGATCCTCTTGTATCTGCATAGACCATCCGGGTTGAAAATTTAATTCCTTTAGCTTTTGTTCAATTTTTTTTCGGGTAGATTCGGAGAGCAGACTGGGATTATTAAAATACCTGGATACGGTAGCAGGAGAAATATCGCAGGCAGAAGCAATATCCCGTATATTTATTTTGTTGCCTTTTTTCATTATACTGTTCCTCGCTCGACAATTAATTGAAAAAAGTATAACATAGCTGTTTGATAATGTAAACAGAAAACAAACA
>VSNK01000333.1 GCA_009774255.1 Faecalicatena sp. | reverse complement strand
CTTTTCCAGAATCGCTTTCCGGTTCTTTTTCAATGCGCAGATACTGATTCGCTGCATCTGCAATACCGCCATAATCTAATCCCTCCTTTATCTTTCCTATTTTTTTGACCTTTCAGCCCCTCTCTTCTGCCGATCCGGTTTTGAAAAATCATATTTGATATCATCCGCCAAAACGGACAATATCCTAAATCAGCTCCGATACCACAAGATTCACCGCAGCCTCCTGCTTCTGCTGAGCAAGTTCCTTGAGCGCTGCCACTTCCCTCTGAATCTCGGACATCACTGAATCCAAATCCTGTGTACCTTTTTCTTTTGCCTTTTCCATATCGGATTGAGCCTTCTGCTTCATGTTCTGAATCTGTTCCGACTTGATTGCCTCTGCTTTTTTTGCTGCTTCATCCAGAATGTTCTTATATTTGGACTCAGCCTCTCTGACCACCGCATCTGCCTTTGCTTCGGTCTCTTTGATTGCCTGAATTGTGTTCTCGACCATATCTGACTCACCTTCTTTCTAAGTACACCTTTATTATGATACCACAATTCTTGGGATATAGTCTACTCATTTTTCATATTTTTCCAAAAAAGCTGTAACAAAATACCTGAGCTTTATACAAATTGACCATTCCACTCCAATCGGTGCAGGTGTCCCGTCTGCTCCATACCTGAAAATCGGTTCTGCCGCAGCGCCTCATAGAGAATGACCGCAGCGGAATTGCCAAGATTCAGCGAGCGTATGCCGCCGATCATCGGAATCCGTACACATTCCTCCCGGTGCTCCACCAGGAGTTCTTCCGGGATCCCGGCGCTCTCTTTGCCGAACATAATATAGCAATCCGGTTCATAGCGGACCTCCGTATACATTCTTTCCGCCTTGGTCGTCGCAAAATAGAGCCTGGCTCCCGGATTTTTTTCCAGAAATTCTTCGTAATTGATATAAGTCGTGACATCCAGTTCTTTCCAGTAGTCCATTCCGGCACGGCGCAGCGACCTTTCATCCAGACGGAAGCCCAATGGTTCGATCAGGTGAAGCCGGCTTCCTGTTGCCGCGCAGGTTCTTCCGATATTTCCGGTATTGGCTGGGATTTCCGGTTCCAGAAGTACAATATTCAGCATATTCCCTCCTCACCCTCGCCCTTCCTTCTGTTCGGCGCGCAGCCTGCGGATAAAATTCTCCAGTCTGCCCAGAGCCACTTTCAGATCCTCCAGGGAGTAAGCGTAGGAAATCCTTAGAAAGCCTTCCCCGCATTCCCCAAACGCGCTTCCCGGCACCACGGCCACGCGCTCTTCCTTCAGAAGCCTGGTTACAAATTCATCAGAGGTCATCCCAAATTCCTTAATACTTGGGAATACATAAAACGCCCCGTATGGTTCAAAGCAGTCCAGGCCCAGACGCTTGAACTCATGCATCAGAAAACGTCTTCTCTGATTATAGGCTTTGCGCATCTCTTCCACTTCTTCCTCGCAATTGCGCAAACCTTCCACGGCCGCATACTGGCTGTTGGTCGGCGCACACATAATGGCAAACTGATGCAGCTTGATCATCTGACTCAGGATCTCTTCCGGACCGCAGCAGTATCCCAGACGCCATCCGGTCATTGCAAAGCCCTTGGAAAATCCGTTAATCACAACCGTTCTTTCCCGCATACCCGGAAGGCTCGCAATGGAAACATGTTCGCCCTTATAGCTCAGTTCCGAATAAATCTCATCGGAAATTACATAGAGGTCATGTGCTTTCACAAATTCGGCAACAGGTTCCAGATCTTCCCTGGTCATGATCGAGCCCGTGGGATTGTTGGGAAACGGCATCACCAGGATCTTGGTCCTGCCTGTCACCTTATCTTCCATGTCCTCCACGGTCAGCTTGAATTCATTTTCATTTTTCAATTCTACGATCACAGGAGCCCCGTCCGCCATGATGGTGCAGGGCACATAGGACACGTAGCTGGGCTGCGGAACCAGCACCTCATCATCAGGTTCCAGCATACAGCGCAGCGCCACGTCAATCGCCTCGCTGCCTCCCACGGTCACCATAACTTCCTTTTTCGGATCATAAGAAACATGGATCTTCCTCTCCAGATACCGGCAGATCTCATCGCGCAGCTCCTGCAGACCTGCGTTGGAAGTATAAAAAGTCCTGCCTCTCTCCAGAGAAAAAATTCCTTCTTCCCGAATCCTCCACGGGGTATCAAAATCCGGCTCCCCCACTCCCAGGGAAACAACATCATCCATCTCACTAGCAATGTCAAAATATTTTCGGATACCGGAAGGCTTGACCTGCATGATTTTTTTTGCAATCGGGCTTCTCATTACGGAGTCACCACCATCCTTTCCGATTCTGTCTTCGGAACCATGATCGTCCCGAAATCTTTATATTTTTTCAAAATAAAATAAGTCGCCGTGCTGATCACGGAATCGATGGGCGACAGCTTTTCAGATACAAACCGTGACACTTCCTTCAGCGTCTTGCCCTCCAGCGTAACCAGCAGGTCGTAGCCTCCGGAGATCAGATAGACCGCATGGACTTCCGGGTAATTGTAAATACGTTCCGCGATCCGGTCAAACCCCTGATTCCTCTGAGGAGTCACCCGAACCTCGATCAGAGCGGTCACCTGTTCCGTGCCGGTCTTATCCCAGTCGATCAGGGTATGATATCCGCAGATGACCTTTTCCTTCTCCATATCCGCCACCTCATTTGCCACCGCGGCCTCTTCCACCCCCAGCAGCACAGACAGCTCCTTTAGATCAATCCGACTGTTCCGCTCCATATTTTTTAAGATTTCATTCCTAAGTTCTAATCGATTTTCCATAGCTTTCCTTTCTATAAAAATATAATCTCATTTATTGACTGAACGTTCTGCCCACCACCGTGACAGTTCATCAGGCGCAGGACGATCCAGAAATCTTCTTTCTTCTCCGCTTGTGATCACCCTTGCATTCCCTGCAGTAGTAACCCCAAGCACACTGGCTCGCACGCCTCCTCCGCAAAGTGTCCGCGCCAGCCGTTCTCCATGTTCCGTGATCATCAGGATACTGCCTGCGGAGGTCATCTGATAGGGATTCAAATGATAATATTCGCACACTTCTACCGTCTCCTGCCGAATACTCATTTTTTTCAGATCCACTGACAGCCCCACACCCGCGGCTTCCGCCAGCTCCCACAGCGTCCCTGTGATTCCGCCGCTTCCGATCTGCTGCATGGCAGTCACGCAGCCGGAAGCCATCCGGATGGCATCCAGCCGGATAAGCTGGCTTTCCAGACTCTTCATCTGACGCAGGAAAGAAGGAGAAAATCGTCTGCCCAGCTCCTCTTCACATTCCGCCACAATCCGCAGCATTCCTTCCAGCCCAATATAACCGCATAGTACAATGTCCTGCCGGGGACCGATCTTTGAGAGGTGCAAAAGCCTGGCTTCCTCTGCCATGCCCAAAGCCGTTATCCGGATCAGCGCCTGGCTTACTGCCGGGCTGACTTCCACCTGGATGCCTGCGATGACAATCCGAAGCTTCTGACACAAAAACTCCATCTGACGGATCATTTCCTTTAACAGCGCTTCTTCCACGTCCTCCGGGAGCGTGATCTGCACCGTGATCCCCGCAGGAAATGCCCCTCTGGCGGCAATGTCATTTACGGCCGCCGCAATTGCATAGGTGCCAAGAGACGCCGCCCGCCCTGACACGGAGGCAGAAGAAGTCAATGAAATGTCCCCGGAAGAGGTCCGCAGCGCCGTGCATGGTTCTTCCTTGGACGGCTTTAGCAGAAATCGATCTTCACTCCTGTTCAGTTGTTTTTGTACGGTTCTGTTCCATACGGTCTGTGACAGCTTTCCTGGCTTCATGATCTCCTCCTGCCGTATTCTGTGTCAGTTCTGCCGATTCTCGCAGCTTTTGGGAGCGACCTCTGGGGATGCCCTTTTCCGTCCGCTGATCCTTCATTCGCTTTCTGTCGGCCCATATAGTATCTGGTCTATCGTATTCTGTATCGTTTCCTGATCCTGAGTCATAATGGCGCTGTTCATCAAGTCCGTCTCCGCGGGATCATCCGACACTACGCCTACTCCATAGGTTTCCGGCGCCGCCATATACTGGCTGTAATTAATCGCATCCCGGCTGACCTCCTGCCCGTCTTCCGTCACGACCTTCCAAAGCTGCGCCGTGATTTCCGGATGGGCATAGCTCTGCAGTGACAGATACCCGATCGAATTTTCTGTGGCCACAAAACGCGTTCCTTCCGTACCTTCGTTCTCCTCGCTCTCACTGATAAATTCGATTTCGCGCCCCGGATTCCTCGTCTCTTTTCCGTAAATGTTGAAGGTCAGATTCCCGTCTGCCAGCACGGTCTGGATATAGATCGGTGAATTCAAATTATTTTTAAATACAAGATCCAGTAAATCGTCCGCGATCGCCGCGTCCCTGGATGCCTCCACATAGGACACCAGCATGGAATGGGGATATCGCTCCACGATCTCCAGTTCCGCATACAAGAGAGCATTATATAAAGTAGAAGATACCTGACAGATCCCACCGCCCATGGTCTGCACTACCGTGTTGCTTTCGTATGAATCCGCCTCCGCATAACCATTTTCATACGTGTAAGGCTCCATAGCAGCATTCGCCGACTGCTCTTCACCAGGCTTTAGCAGGATCCCGTCCAAATGCTTTGCCCCTGTTTCCACGTTCTTGACACGGCCATCTCCGCTCTCTCCGTAATATGTCGTATAACTTCCCAAAATATCTGTCAGCCCCGCCAGGTCGTCCGCCGTGACAGGAGCATCCTTTTTTTCTACTACGGCCTGGACAGTCCCCGGTTTTCCGTCCCAGTCTTCATTCAAAAACTGATTCAGGTTCTCGATGGTCTGTTCCATATTCAGCCCTTCCCCCTTCTGTGCCTCCGTCACCTGGATTCCCTCCGGTCCCTGCACAATGGCAGCATTCACAGGGTTATCCAAGAATTCCTTTGCGCGGGATTCCAGGATATTGGATGCCGTCTGCTTCTCCACTTCATATTCCAACGGAATATGATGCTCCAGCTTTTTCTTCTCTGCTTTTTTAATCAGTTTATATGACTGAGCCGTATTCCCCTTCTTGCCAAACCGCACCGCCTCTTTCACGGCATCTTTTGCCTTGGGGGCGGAAAGCCCAAGTTCCTCCAGAGAGGCCTGAATCTCTTTCCCTTCCGCGATCTCCACCGTAACCATGACCGACCTGCAGTTCGCAATTTCCTTTTGAACTTCATCCAGTGCTTCCTTTTGATTCATCCCGGAGACGTCCGTATTGCCCACATAAATGCCGGAAAGTATCTTCCCATCATCGTGTTTTTTTACATAGCTGCGCAGAATTGCCTGGCTTCCGGCAAACAAAAGAACCGCGCAGACCAGGACAGATCCCAGCAAGCACAGGTCGCGCAGTGTCTCTTGTCTTATTGTATGCCGCCTTCTATGTCTTCTCCTCTTTGTTGCCATCTCATCTCAATCCTTTTTCCTATGGAATAAATTTCCTACGGAAGAACAGAGAGTTTCGCTTGCGAAACTCGCGCCTGCGGCGGTCGCATAGCGACATCTACCTTGTACGCCGCAGTGCGCATCCCC
>VSNK01000332.1 GCA_009774255.1 Faecalicatena sp. | reverse complement strand
GATCCATTCCCGGGCAAAATAATAGGGACGGAACTCCATCCCCATTTTTGTAGAACCCGCATAATGATTCATTAGTAATATATTCATATCAAGCCTCTGCCGCTAAAATTGGCTATAGATATACACCGGTGCCTGTGATATATCTGTATTTAAAAGATAGAATAAAATCAACATGCAGATCATACACGTTCCCGTCAAATATCCGGTTAATTGAATTTTTTCATTGTCCCTTAAACTCACGATAAAGTGCTTCATTGATTCTCGCCCAGCCTTTCCACCCCAGATGCATGACATCTTTTAGAAAATATTTTTCATCCGCATATTTGGTCATATCTACAAATATCACATTGTCATATTCCTTCACAACTTCTCTTACCTGGCCGTAATACTCATCACAGAGCATTCCCTGGAAGGTATACCATTTCTCATTTACCGGGATACTGACCAAAATCACTTCTATATCCAATTCTTCTGCGACATTTAAAAAACATTTCAAATCGTCGTATTCCGCTGATTCCGTATATATTTCATTTTTCTCTTCTATTTCCCCATTTTCATAAATTTCCTTTACATAAGTATTCCAATACTCATCATAGATGCCAAATTCATTATTGGTACAGCTTTCCTTGCCTTGCTTTTGAGCTAAAATAAGCAGTTCATCAAAATCCATAGTCTCTAAATCTACCACCGGAAGCTCTTGATCCATCTCGCCAAATTGTTTCAATACATAGTATTTTCCCCGAAGCCGCCAGTATTGGAGCATAAGATTTTTATAAATACTGTCTATACTTATCTTATTAGAAAAGGCATTTTTGTATTTCATTACCCTGGCTTGCTGTGCCGGGCTATTGGCCAGTAAGCTGAGTGTCCGGTCTAATACAAATTGTTTATTTGAATCGCTAATCTTCTCATTCTTTAAAAATTCCAGTAAGTTTTCCTCCCCGAATCTTGCCGGAAATGCCTCCTGTGAAATTCCTTCTTCTTCAAACCATTGCGGAGACAAAAACAAAGCCACTTTTTTACTTTCTATTTTGTCTGCAATTGCTCCCAATTCCATGATATGGCTGAGAGATTGAAAATTTCCTGCACCCATAGTTACTATATTCATTTCAGAAGCATTTAAAAAACTTGACACATTTTCCTCATAGTCCTCTAACGGCATTAGTTCTGATGAGCCAAAAATAACCAATGTATTCTCATCCATGATTAATTTTGGGGTTTCACTGCTCCAAAACCGTTCATACGTCCTGTGGTTTCTTATCATTTCACGATTATTCGTTATCTGAATATCCAGATACTTGTCAAATCCAACTGTAAGTAGCCCGAATAAAAAGATTCCTCCCAGTACAGCATATAGCTTTTTCATTTAATGAACGCCCTTTTCCAATAATACTTTTTCAATTTTACGGACCGAAGCTAGATCCTTTTTCTCATATTCCGTAGGAGATAAGGTCACTCCAAATTCTTCCTCGACTGCCACAATCAGTTCAACTATAGCAATGGAATCCATCAGCCCCTCTTCTATCAAATCCATTTCCGGATCTTCTCTTACAATGTCATGTAATTCTTATATGGCATAAACTCCTCTGTTGCCAGTATGAGTTCAGGGCTCACAGAATCAATGATATTTTCGATCCTGTTCCTGGGCACATTGATATCAATCGGCACATATGCCCTGCCTGATTTTACACAGGCTAAAAAGGCAACCAGCATCATGGGATGTTTATGTCCGTATACAATAACCGGCGACTGATCCGATCCACACATTGACTTTATATATGCGGCCAGCTTATCTGAATGCTCCCATAACTGACTGTAAGTTATCTTTTTTTCACCCGTTATCATTGCAAGACGATCCGAATCTTTATATGTCTCCAATACTTTTAAAAATTCCATCTTTCTTACTCCTCGTTCGTATCATTTTTCCCAAAAACAGAAAAAAAGGTCATGAACATAATTGCGATATCCTTCCAGGATCCAAATTCTTCCATCCCTTTCAAATTCCATTTCATCTTCTCAGGAAGTATCTTTTCGATATATACCTGATCCGGATCTTCGACTCCCTCCAGCAGCCTGGCCTCATCTCTATAATAAATGGAGGTAAGGCTCGTAATTCCCGCCGGCAAAAGCAAGGTAGCCATCATCTCCGGCGTATACGCCTTCACATATTTGGGCACCTCCGGCCGGACTCCAACGAAAGACATATTGCCCGAAAGTACATCAATCAGCTGCGGGATTTCGTCAAGCCGTTTCCCGCGGATCAACCGCCCGACCCTTGTGATCCTGCTGTCACCCCCTACCGTTACCAGAGCTCCTTTTTGGTCCGCTCTGTTGACCATGGAACGGAACTTATGAATCCTGAATTTCTTCCCATATTGGGTTACCCGCACCTGGCGGTAGAATACAGGACCTTTCGAGTCTGCCTTGATGGCTGCGGCAAGAATCAGAAATATCGGGGAAAGCAAAAAAAGCAGTACCAATGATGCCGTGACATCAAAAATACGCTTCAATACAAGGCTATTCTTTTTTCGCTGCAGGATTCGGTAATATTTCCTGACCTCGTCAGTCTGCATAAAACCGGGGAGAGCCTCCCATTTTCTTAAAACCATTTTTATGTATGCCTCTCTCAAAAGTATAAGACTAACTTTTTCTCAGATATTTCTTCACAATCTTTACATACTTCTCCAAAATATATCTTATCTCCTCATCCGTCAGCTTTGTATGCAGCGGTAATGTCACCTCATTCTCAAACATTCCGTAGCTGTTTGGATAATCTTCTATCCGAAATCCTAATCTTTTATATGCCGTATGCATGGGCAGGGGCTTATAATGTACATTTGCCGAAACCCCCTGCTCTGCCAGCTTCTCCATGATTTCCTGCCTTTCCTCAAGCCCTATCCCTGGGATACGCGTAATATAAAGATGGCCGGAAGAAGTATGTTCTTTCGTAAAGTGCGGCAGTGTCTCCACTCCCAAAGGCTTTAACACACTGTCATACATCCCTATGATCTCCCTGCGCCGCTTAAGCATTTGGGGATATCTGCCAAACTGGGCGATCCCGATTGCCCCCATGATATCTGTCATATTGCATTTGTACCAAGGTCCTGCAACGTCATACTCCCAAGCTCCCAGCTTTGTCTTTGCCAAGGCATCTTTACTTTGCCCGTGAAGAGAAAATAACTGCAATTGGTGATAAATTTCTTCACTATCTGCTCCTTCTATCCGCCAGGATACCGCCCCTCCTTCTGCCGTGGTGAAATTCTTCACCGCATGGAAGCTAAAATTCGTAAAATCTCCAATAGAGCCAATCATTTTCCCTTTATAGACGGCTCCCAGGGCATGAGCAGCATCCTCCACAATGGCTGCACGTCCTATGGATTCCTGGAGTTTGTTGGATGGGCAGAAAAGCCCTTTCTTTCTATCGACAATCTCAAACAGACGGTCGTAATCGCAGGGAACTCCCCCGAGATCTATAGGGATAACCGCCTTGGTGTGTTCATTGATTGCCTGCTCCAGGGCGTCATAATCCATCTCCAGGCTTCCTTCCTGGCAGTCGATTAAGACAGGCTTTGCGCCCACATGGCAGATCACGGAAGCAGAAGCCGTATAAGTATAAGCACAGGTGATCACTTCATCCTCTTCGCTGCCATAGTTTCCGTCCATCCCGCAGGAATCCTTGCCGATTCCCAGCAGCCTCAGGCTCATTTCCGCTGCCGCTGTCTGACTGTTTAAGCAGATACACTTCTTCGCGCCTATATAACCTGCCAGCAGGTTTTCCAGCTTCTTTACCTTTGGGCCGGTTGTGATCCAGCCGGAGCGCAAAGTGTCTGTCACTTCATTGATCTCATCCTCCGAAATATCCGGAGGCGAGAATGAAATATTCATTTTTTTCTCTTCCATACTAGTAGTTCCTTTCCAGCCAAATCCTCGCCAAAATTAATTCAAAAGTGCGAAATGATTTCTGATTCCAGTACAAAATATCTCAGCAATAAAAATTGACCATTTGCACCGGAATCCTTTATTTTTAGGCATGCTTCGCCATTCCGCAACCGTTTCCACGATTCCGGATCTTATACTTCCCACTGTATCCATCACCTCTGGCACTGCGCGCGAAGCGTCAAATGCTTTCGGCAACTTCTTCTAAAACATTTCAAAATCTATTCAAAAAAGATAGTTTTTCGTTACTATCTTGCCGCTATCTTATTCCTATCTTCTCTCCGTAATCCCCATTCCCAGCGTCACTTCCACCTCATGCCCCAGCAATGGCACTTCCATCACCACCAGCCGCTTATGACGCAGGACCTTTTTCACTTTCCCTTTAAAATCTTTCAGCGGCCCGGAGGTGACTACCAGCTGCTCTCCTTCGAGATACCCCTCCGAATATTTCACGACATGGTCGTTTCCGCCGAGCCGCCTCAGATATTCTTCCTCTTCCGGCTGGATCGGCGTCATTTCTTCTCCTGTCCTGAGCACCTTCGTCATGGTATAGATCCGGTTCAGGCGGTTAGAGAAATCTTCAATCTGATCCGTCTCAATAAACACATACCCCGGAAAGAGCCTGGATGTGATCAGCGTTCTTTCTCCATGAACCTTCGTCCATCTCTCCGCCAGCGGAACAAACACGTCCTCGCCCTCGGCCGCCACCCGCTCCCGGCACTGCCTGGCGATCTCCAGTTCCCGGCCGGTATAGACCTGTATGACATACCACATCTCAAGTCTTCTCCGTGATTTCCAGGCCTACACTCACCAGCTTTTCCTGACCATCCAGCCTCATGCTGAGAAATCCTTTGCGCTTATGGCGGTCGATCTTCTTAATCCTAGATTCCATTCCTCTAAGCACTCCGAACCTGACCTTCAGAACACCTTTTTCAATTACGCCGTAAGACATACCGATTTCCTCTTTCCCATTGGTCAGCTTCCTGAGAAGTTCCTCTTCTTCCGGCCTGATCGGACAGAAACTGCTGCCGGTTCCGAGAATCCTTGTGAATTCTGTCATGCGGCCAAGAGCTTCCGAAACAGGTTTCGGGTCGTCCGTTACCAGAAACATATATCCTGGCAGGAGCCGTTCTTTTTCCTCATGCCATTGGCCCAGGTATTTTTTCTTTTTTACGTAATACAGGATCTTGCAGTCCTCGTAGGAATGGTCTGGCAGCATCTGCTCCACCCGCTGCCGCATGGGCTCTTCCTGGCCTGTTTTCGTCTGTATCACATACCACATTTCCATCAGCTCCTCTATTTTTCGCATTTGGATCTGCTCAGTACCCTCACAGATACGCCTGAAATCCCATGAAAATTGACATCGTCAATGGGGATTGCTCTTGCTGTCCGCACGTTTTCGTACGGATCGCGAAGTAAATGCGCGATCCTGTGCTGAGCAGTTGCCTCAATTTTTCACTTGTTTTTCAGTTAAAACATGCTTGTTTTTATCTCCAAAACTACTTCCCCGCCCTCTGCTTGCATTCCCGGAAAAGCCCGGAAATTCAATGTTTTTGCACTCTTAGGTTGGGGAATAAACCATGGTATTTTCCCCAAAAGGTCTTGAAATATTTTTGTAGATGTGATAAGATATTTTTCGGTGATTTACAGAAAATAGCTTTCAATTTATAT
>VSNK01000331.1 GCA_009774255.1 Faecalicatena sp. | reverse complement strand
TTGGTCGGGAGGATGCACATAAAAGCTGGTATTCAGGCCGCCCATTGCCGAAGGCAATTTTAAATGGCGGCCTGAGTAACAGGGCAAACCTGGTGAAGGTGTGACCTGTTACCTTTTCATCATTATATCACAGTTCTTTCAGATTGTCCCGGTTGATTTTTTCGCTGAGTCTTCCTATAATAGAAGAGCGAATGATTTTGAAAACCGGTAACTGCTATGAACGGCAGACCTCAGCCCCGCCTGCGATGCAGACTATTCACTGCGGGTGGATTGCGCTGATGCGCGGCAGGTCATCAGTTTTCTGCTGTTCTGAGTAGTTACGAAAATCATAAAATAAAGTGAGGTACATAGCATGAAGACTTTGGGTCTTGTAATGATTGTAAAAAATGAGGAGCGCTGTCTGGCGAAGTGTCTTGAGCGGGTAAAAGGTCTGGTGGATCAGATGTATATCACGGACACCGGATCTACGGACAGGACGAAGGAGATTGCGGCTTCCTTCGGTGCGGTTGTATCGGATTATGTCTGGAATCAGGATTTTTCTGCGGCAAGGAATTTTGCGCTGGCTCAGTCGGACTGTGACTGGAATCTGGTTCTGGACGCGGATGAATACCTGATCGAGGGGAAGCGGAAGGACATTGACCCTTTTATGGAGAATATGGAGCAAATAGGTGCAATCCAGCGGAAGGATTTTTATAATGAAGGAACTGTGGACGGAAAGGACCAGGTCGCTTATATGTATACCTGGGCCGGAAGGCTGCTTCCGCGGGGAGTAAGATTTTCCGGGAAAATTCATGAGCAGGAGAATTCTGACTTTCCGGCGAAGGCACTGCCGCTTTTGTTCGAGCATGACGGATACCAGCAGGGTGGCAAGGAGGAACGTAATCTGTCCATTTTGCTGGAAGAATTAAAGGAAAAGCCGGGAGATCCGTATATCTTGTTTCAGACGGCAAGGACGCTGCGGGGGATGGGGCGGCATGAAGAGGCGTGTAAATATTTCGCGGACTTTTGCGGGAAGGTGCCTTTGAAGGGGGCAGCCTATCGGGCAACGGGTCTGATTCAATATTTATACAGCCTGATCGAAATACAGGATTACGATACGGCCCTGACCATTGTGGAAAATGAAGAGGAACGGCTGGGAGAGTATGCGGATTTTCATTTTACCTGCGGAATATTGTTTATGAAAGCAATCCTGGCAGATACAAGGAAGTATATTGATTATCTTCCTTTCATTGAGAAAGCTTATCTGCGATGCCTGGAAATCGGGGAAGTGCCTCTGCATCAAGGCATACATGGATGTGGATCGTTTAAGGCGGCGCACAATCTGGGAACCTGGTATGAGGTGTCAGGTGATATTCCGAGAGCATTGGAATATTACCAAAAAGCGGCTGATGAAGGGTATCTTCCTGCTGTCAGCCGGATTCGGGCTCTGAGAAATCAGGGATAAAAATGGCGTTTGCCGGTCGAATCACAGGCTCTCTTTGCATTATACTCTTAAAAAGAGTTTCTATACAAGGAGGTACAGGCATGGCGAACAAAGTATACGGTTATATCAGAGTTTCTACCAGAGAGCAAAATATTGAGCGGCAGTTGATTTCTCTCGTTGAAGCCGGGATCGAAAAAAAGAGCATTTACATTGATAAACAGAGCGGCAAGGATTTTTGCAGGCCCGCTTACAAGACAATGATGCGGCAGGTACGGGAGGGAGATTTGATTGTGGTGAAAAGTATTGACCGGCTCGGACGGAATTACCAGGAAATCATGGAACAGTGGCGCCTGATCACGAAGGAGAAGGGAGCGGACATCCGCATTCAGGATATGCCTCTTCTGGATACTACAAAGACAAAAGATCTGCTGGGGACATTTATCAGCGATGTGGTACTGCAGTTATTGTCATTTGTCGCGGAAAATGAGCGTGAAAATATCCGCCGGAGGCAGGCGGAAGGGATTGCCGCCGCAAAGGCGAGGGGCGTTCGATTTGGGAAGCCGGTGATCCCCATGCCGGACAATTTTCCGGAATTATATAAGGAGTGGGAGGCCGAACGGATTTCCATCGGCGAGCTGGCAGAGCTTTGCAATATGGGGAGAAGTACGATGTATAAGAGAATTGGAGAGTATAGGGCACGGCTATACCGGGAAGGAGACTCCAGATCATGAGAATTGTATTATTTTATTCAGATGTAGAATCATTCAACTTTTTTTCTGATGTGCTTGCAGAGGAACTTCGGAAAAGAGGGCACGAGACTTTTATTTTAAACCTGCTCAATCCCCCTGCGGATGACCCTCATTCTTATGTGATGTTTTCGCAGTTTGCATCCCAAAAAGTGGATGCGGCAATCTGCTTTGACGGGCTGGGAGTCAGACATGATCTGCTGATTGGAATATGGAACGCATATCAGACGAAGGTTGTAGATATATTTATGGACCCGCCCTTGCGGTTCCACACAGTATTGGAAAAGCATCCAGGGAATTATTTTTTGTTCTGCTGCGACCGGGATCATGTAGATTACGTGAAAAAATATTTTGGGCAAATGGTGCCGAATGTGGAATTTATGCCTCATGTCGGAGTGATTCCGGATCAGGCGGTTCCAGTGATTCCTTATAAGGAGAAAACGTATGATGTTCTGTTTTCAGGAACATATTATTCTCCTGAGGACAGACTTGCCGGAATCGAGGAAATGGTTGAAAAAGGGACGGTGGTATATGATTTTTATCAGGTTTTGTACCGCTGCCTTGTGGAAAACAGCAATCTGAATATAGAGGAAGCTACCTTATTGACAATTGAGCGGATGAGGCTTTCGGTTGACCAGGAAACGCTGAAGAATCTGCTGCGCTGCGCGGAGCCGGTGGACTGGGCCATCCGTATGTACCAGCGGGAGCGGGTGGTTCAGGTTTTGGCGGAATCAGGGGTGGAACTCCATTTGTTGGGACGAGGATGGGAAAACCATAGCTCCGCGAAATATCCGAACGTTCATCGAATCGATGACCGGATCCCTTATGCGGATACGTTGGCGTATATGGCAGATGCCAGGATCAATCTGAATGTCTTTCCCTGGTTCAAATCGGGAACCCATGACCGGATTTTCAACACGCTGCTCCAGCATTCCCTGCCCCTCACGGATTCCAGCAGGTGGGTCGATGAAAATTTTACGGATGGGGAAGATATTGCATTGTATGACCTGGAGCATCTGGAGAGGCTGCCGGAGATTGTAAGTTCACTGCTGCGGGATACGGAGCGTGCGGAAAAAATGATACAAAAGGGATTTGAAAAAGTAGTTCATCATTTCACCTGGGAGAATTGTACGGATTGGATTCTGGCAGCAATCGAAAATATGGCTTGATGTCATGCAAGGAGGACGGTTTGGCCGAATGAGATTTGATATTACGCAAGGAGGACGGTTTGGTCAAAAAAGATTTGATATTGTGCAAGAAGGACAGTTTGGCCGAATAAGATTCGATATTACGCAAGGAGGATGATATGATAAGAGTATACAATGGCGATGCATATGCGGTTCAGGAGGAAGCGTATGATAGAAGCAGATCATTGCAGTTTTTCTTAAATGGGCACAAAGATGAATATATCCTGATTTATCGCGGCGACAGACCGGTAAAAGTGCTGTCTTATTACGACGTGCTTTATAACCGGGAGGTTCCGGAAAAGGTATTGCATCTTAACTCGGAGGTTTTTGCGGAAGCGAGGGAACTGTTCTTTTCTTTTCCAAATCCGGAAGACCGGTGGAACCGTGCGGTTATGGTCTGCAGCCCGCAGGGAGGGGAATCCGGACTGGAAGATGAGTCTGGACTGGAAGAGGTGTCTGGTCAAGAAGAGGTGTCTGGTCAAGAAGAGGTGTCTGGTCAAGAAGAGGTGTCTGATCAGGAAGAGGTAGAATGCATTTTATATTATCAGCAAAATTCGACGAGCTTGAATTATGTGGTCAGTGAATTTGAAGAGTATGCGTTTGACGAAGAGCTGGATCTGGAATTGCTTTCGCGGGCAGAAGCCTATATCTTCGAAGAGTACGAGGAATATACGGCGTTTATCTGGGATGTCCTGGAACGGAAGTTCCCGGAAAAGAAAAAGCTTTTCCTGGATGAAAATGCGGCGATATTTTCCCGCTTTGTTCCTCAGAACCGCGGCGATGATATGTCCGGAGCGATTCGTGTCACCAGTGAGCGGGAAAAGGATTTTTTTGGCCGGAGATTTCAAAAGGATATCTACAGTAGCATGGATGTGATGACATCGCTGTTCTGGCGCAGGAAGGAGATCAGCTTTGGTGAAAAGAATCCGGACAAAAGGTTCATGCTGATCCGTTTTCCCGTCTATTCCAGCGGGCTGGGAGATGTCATCCGTTTTTGCATGACAAAGGTGGCTGTGGCGGAGTACCGAGAGCCGGGGTATATCCCGGTGATTGATCTGAGTGTTCCGGACGGAGGGAATTCGTTTTCCGGGGGTAGAATAGAAAATATATGGGAAGATTTTTTTGAACCGTTAAATGGATACCGGCCGGAAGAGGTCATGCAGAGCCGTCATGTCCTGCTGTGTGATGATAAAATGGATGCATTTAACCCTTATATGATGGAACAGTATCATAATTCCGGGCATATGAGGGAAATTTATAAAAAATATCTTCGGCTGAATCAAGAGATGAAATCTTATATTGATCCGATCCGTGAGAAGTTTTTTCGGGAGCATGGCGGAAAAGTCTTGGGGGTGGTGGCCCGTGGGACGGATTACCGCTATGGTGGATTTGATGTTCCGAAGCCCATGGAGGATGAAGAGTATATTTGCCTGGTCAGGGAAAAAATGGAGGAATGGAATTGCAATTCCTTGTTTCTGGCGACAGAGGACGCGGATGTTCTCGAAAGATTCAGGCAGGCGAGCTTTGGAGACAGGCTGAATGATCTGGAGCAGGAACGTTTTCGGTATGAGGATGTCAGCCGAAAGGGGATTGTTCTGGCGAAGATGAAAAAGGAAAACAATGATTATCATGATGAAATGCCTTATCTGGCGGTTCTGTATCTGCTGGCGTCGTGCAGCGCGCTGATCTCGAATTGCAGATGCGGGGCGTTTGAGGTGGCAGATTTTCTCAATGGCGGGGAATATCAACATCGGTATTGCTGCGGGGAAGGGGATGTGGAGTGAAGTATCAACATGTTTGCAAGGCAAGCTGTATAATAAGCTGAAGCCGTATTAAAATGAACAAAAGCCATTGGTACATGGATAAACTCCATGTGTCAACGGCTTTTTTCTTCTACAGGAAACTTCTCCGTGGGATGTGTGCTGCGCGTATACGGGCTATTTTGTTCCTTTCAGCATTTCAATCCTGCACTGATGTTCCTTCGTCTCTTTACTATAATTTATCCCGACTAAAAGGATGTCACCTGTATAGCCTTTCACCCAATCCGCGTATTCCTTTTTCTTGATCTGCGCGATCGCACCGTCTGCGGACTGATCCCATTTTAGTTCCACTACCAATGCCGGCACACTTCGCTCACGCTTCGGCAGATAGACCACATCCGCAAAGCCTTTTCCGGACGGCAGTTCGAGAACCGGATTCATGTAATGCGCTTTCGCACTGTAATAGGCCATCAGTATAACGCAGGTGAGGGAGTTTTCGTCATTATATTTC
>VSNK01000330.1 GCA_009774255.1 Faecalicatena sp. | reverse complement strand
TATCACCACTTCCTGCAGCTCTGTTTCCTGAATAGTATCGGCGTCGCAGGCATCGGGTCCGCTTTCACCCCTTGTTACACATCTCCATACATTCGAGCGTTTTCCACGGTTGTTCCAGGCAATCCTGCGGTAAATGTCACCGCATTTGGAGCAGTACACAATGCTTGAAAGTGCATATTTGCTGCTGTAAACTCTCTTCTTACGGTTTTTGCCGCTGTGAAGGTTTGACCTTCTCTGCATTTCCTCCTGAACCTGCATATACAGATCACGGGGGATAATAGCCTCATGGTCATCTGTTACATAATACTGCGGAACGATCCCATTATTTTTTACCCTTTTCTTGGTAAGAAAATCCACGGTGTATGTCTTCTGCAGAAGTGCATCGCCGATATATTTCTCATTCTGGAGGATTTTCTTTAAGGTTTCCGCCCTCCATGTCGGCTTTCCTGCCGCCGTCAGTATCCCGTCCGATTCCAGGCTTTCACCGATCTGCTTTAAACTCGAACCCTGCAGGTATTCACGGTAAATTCTTTTTACAACCTCTGCCGCGGACGGTTCGATAATCAGATGCCCGTCCCCATCTTTGGTGTATCCGAGAAAACGGTTATGGTTGACCTGCACCTGCTCGTTCTGATAACGGTACTGCAGTCCGAGCTTGACGTTCTGTGAAAGGCTCTGGCTTTCCTGCTGTGCAAGGCTCGCCATAATCGTCAGGAGGACTTCTCCCTTGGTATCCATTGTGTTTATGTTTTCTTTTTCAAAAAATACGGGAATGTTTTTCTCTTTCAGCTGACGTATATATTTCAGGCAGTCCAGCGTATTTCTTGCAAAACGGCTGATGGATTTCGTTACAATCATATCGATGTTTCCGGCCAGGCATTCGCTTATCATTCGGTTGAATTCATTCCTGTTTTTGGTATTACAGCCGCTGATCCCATCATCAGCGAATACTCCGGCAAATTCCCAGTCGGGATTTTTCTTTATAAAAGATGTGTAGTGTTCCACCTGTGTCTCATAACTTGTTGCCTGCTCATCGCTGTCCGTGCTGACACGGCAGTATGCGGCAACTTTTAGTTTTGGCTTTTCCTCTTCCTGCTCAGTGCTTCCCATGCGTTTTCGTGCGGGAATGAGCGTAACGCTTTTATTCATCTCTGACCTCCTCGGTTTCTATCATGCTGTAGGCATATTCCGCCTGCCTGAACGGATCAGAATATTTTACGGAAACCTTTGGCATAGTAAAGGATACCGCACCTTTAGGTTTAGATGGTGCGTCTAAGTCCTTTATCCTGCCAAGAGAAGCCGCCCTCGATATCCTGATTTCTTCCGCCTCGTTAAAAGTTTCTATATCAATGATGGGCGGATAATATCCGTCTCCGAGATAACGCTTATTTCTGAGCATTCTCCCGACACTTCCATGAAATAGATATAGTCCTGCCTTCTCGGCGGCGGGCTGAAGCGCCAGACCGGATATATATCCGTCAAACAGCTTTCTGACCCTTTTTGCTTTTTCCTCATCTATATACGCAGCCCCGTCCCTGATTACATATCCGTATGGTGTGTGCGACATTATCCATCCAACCTCTCTTTCAGATTCAGACCACAGGGTAATCCGAAAATAATTTCTTTCCTTGAATGTCTGTAGTTTGGTGGTATCGCCGCCAATTTCAACGGTAATACCCTGAATTCTGCCAGCCATACAAGTCCTCCTTTCCGGTTCCGGACAAAAGAAAAGAGCCAATTGCTCGACTCTTTAAAAATATCTGTATGTGATTGTCATATGCGTATTCGAAGATTTTGAGGCCGCAGATTGGGGCTCAAGCAGCAATTACTCCCAATGACCTGTGTCCGGATTCCAATCTGATCCTCCCGACGATGTAGCCTCAAGTAGAGGACGCACAAAGATCTTTATACGCTCCATAGCCTCGCTCATTGGAATCTGGATGAGAGCCTTTTTCTTTTTCAGGAATGACTTCCACCTTGTCTGGTGCATCGGATCTCCTAAAAATTCATTTTCAAAAACGGCAGATTCCATAGATATCGGGGTTTTTCGGTTTTCAAATGTTTCTATCACCGCATTCCTCAGTTCTTCTAAGGAGAACGCATATCTTGTTGAGAGGACATAAATATCGTAATAGTCTTTATATCTGCTGTTCAGGTATCCGTTATGGATAATGGCTTCCAGCTTTTCGGCTATGGATGATTCAAGGGAATAGGCATTTATCCGAGGTGGTTCCATATCAAGGATGACGGGGAAGTCCATCTTTACTGCGCCAGGATAGACCACATCTCCAAATCCGATATCGATCCCGACAGGTATCCTTGTGCGGTCAAGATATCCAACGGCAGAGATATGGAGGCCATGGTATTCCTTAAACTCCGTAATATCTTCCGCCGTAATGGAATCGATATCAAACACGAGGGCATCATCAATTTCCTGTGACAGGATGCATTGAAATACGGCCTTCATTTCCCCGCCGCTATTGGATATCCTCCGCGCAAGAAAATCAATATCTGTGGTTGCCCGTTCATACTTCCGGTCAAATATCGCATACAGGAAGATGCCTCCCTTAAGCACAAAGTGTTCCGCATACTCCGAGACAGAGATACGGTAGATCGTCCGTTCCAGCCCATAATAGATAAGAGCCTCCTGGAAGGTATGACCGGTATCCTTTGCAAAGTTTTTCAATCTTGCTTTTACTGATTCTGCATTCATCACACAAGCACCTCCAGATATGTTCTGACAACCTTTTCGCATCTAAGCCGTTTCGCGTAGGCATATAGCCTGTCAATCTGCCTGTCCCTGCGCTTCAGATAATTCTTAAGCACCTCAGATGTTTCCTCAATACCGATCTTATTCCTGTAGTAGATGATGTCCACGACAGTTTTTTCGATATCGAAGATATGAAAAACATTATCTCCTTCCCGAATTTCGGTAACTCCAAGATCCATACGCACAGGATCAAAGTAAAATATCTTTATTTCCGGCCAATCCGGAAGCGTGGCGACCTTTTTCTTTCGCTCTATCGCAACATCGACCGTATCCGGCAGGAAGTTGGTAAGTTCATAATATCTGGCGGCACTCATGAGACATATGACACCATTCGGCACAAAGGCCTCTGCGCTGAAGAAGTCGTTCTCATCTCCCTTGTAGGAAAGATTCTCATAAGTACTTCGATTGACCCGGCAGAGAAGCCCGTTTTTTTCAAGTTTGCCTATTTTATAATAGGAGTACCCCATATCTTTTAGCTCAGTGGTAGTGATAAACTTTTTGTTTTCAGTAAGTCCATTCATGTGAATCACCTCCGCCTATATCATACAACAGCAAAAAGGAAATTTCAACTAATTTCGGCAGTTAATTTTATAAGCCGAATTTAATCAAATTTCGTCGAGGTCATTCCATTCCTCAGTTTAAAAGGCGTCCATATCTGCCTGAAATGCCAAAGTGCTGTATGCTGTCTTCAAGGTCTCCAACTTTTCCTTTGTTTCCTTGACGGCATCCCCCAGGAGCCTGTGCTTCTGTGCAAGCAGTTCCGTATTCCCTGGATCCAGCTTCAGGAGTTTATCGACATCACGCAGCTGGCTCTGGGTATTCCTTATTTCTGTATTGACTCCTTTAAGGGCAGTCTGTAGTTTGGTGGTATCGCCACCAATCTCAACAGTGATACCCTGAATTCGTCCAGCCATTTTGTGATTTCCTCCTTTCCTCACGCTTCAATTTCCTTAAATTTCTATTGCATTTTCAATAATTTTGACATATACTAAAGGTAACGAAATCATTGATTTCTTTGGGCTGGTCGCAAGACCCAGGTCCATCAAGGGCGGGGAAGTTCCCCGCCATTTTTTTCAAACATTGCAGAGGTGACGGATATTGAAAGAACTTAGCATTTTCATAGATGAATCCGGTGATTTCGGTGAATATGACCACCATTCGCCTTACTATATCATTACAATGGTTTTCCACGACCAGCAGGAAGACATTCAACCCGCTGTTTCAAAGCTAAACCAGGAGCTTTCATACCTGAACCTTGATAACCTCTGCATACATACAGGACCCATTATCCGTAAGGAAGAAATCTATACACATATGTCAGTCGATGAACGCCGCCGGATCTTCAATAAAATGGTTGCTTTTATCCGTCAGATTGATATCCATTACAAATGCTTTTACATTGAAAAGAAACACATTCCGGACGTTGTTGAAGCTACCGGCAGGCTGTCCAAACAGATTTCTCAGTTCATCCGTGAACACTATGAAGACTTCCTCTCATTTGATGATGTGAAAATCTACTATGACAATGGCCAAGTAGAGGTCAGCAAGATACTTTCCTCCGTTTTCAATGCTTTACTTCCGAATCCCATTTTCCGTAAGGTTATGCCTTCGGAATACAAGCTTTTTCAGGCCGCAGACCTGCTGTGCACACTGGAACTGGTCAGACTCAAACTGGAAAACAATATGTTCTCTAAATCTGAAAAAACCTTCTTTGGAAACATCCGCGATTTAAAGAAAAACTACATAAAGCCTTTGAACAAAAAGGAATGGCCATGAATCGGTGCATTCCTTTTTCGTTTAAAATGCATCCATATCCTCCTGAGATGCCAGAGTGCTGTAAGCCTCCCTATTCTCATCATGATTCATTTCCGTATACATATCATTGACTGTTCCAATGGTCAACAGCTCCAGCTCACTGATATGAATACCAAGCTGCGCACATCTCAGGAGCAATAGCGGCGTTGTCATTTTCCTGTCAGTCGCTCGAAGTTTTTTTTACTCTCCACCTGCGTCTGCACATTCAAGCCCCAAAGCTCGATGATCTCAGGAAGCACCTGATAAATGGAAAAGGTTCCGAACTGGTCAAGCCATTCATCTGGCGTATCGGGAACATTCTGCGGATCCGCGTGTTTCGCCATGATGTAGCTGATATCCTCGAACAGTTCCAGCGAAAAAGAATCCAATGCGGAATTTTCAGGATCATTCTCATCAATGCTCTTCTGCAGGTCATGAAGATCCTTGTAGATATCCCTGTGGAATTTGTTTCTGTATATTCTCGGAATGGCCGCCGATGCCCTGAAAGTCACATCCCCGCCATCAATATTCACTGTCTTTGTAAGCGCCATTTCACTTTCCTCCAATCATAAGAATGGGCAGAGCAAAGCGAAATGTCCTGCATTTCGCTTTAAGCCCTGCCCGCCATTATCAGCCCTGTCCCGTCTTTGTCACCGATCTTTCTGACAGTTCAACGCATCCGCCACTACAAGGCATCCTCCCACATCAAGCTGCTCCAGAAGCTCACGGACTGCCGGGATTTCATTGCTTTTTCCCGCAACAGCCTGCTGGCCATAGGTTATCCCCAGTTCCGCAACCTGGGCGCTCACGATGTGCAGGGGACTTTCGTAACGCTCCATTTTCCCCGTGGAACGGGTCGTTTTTCCATTCAGTGAAAGCGTGAGGTTCTCCCTGTTTTCCGGCAGCATGGAAGATACCCATTCTGTAAAGCAGCGGTTAAAGGACTCCGGCTTTACCAGTTTCATCAGACACAAGAGCCAATGGTAACAGGGGACAGCCTCTATTTGGAATTTCTCCTTTAAAAATCCCTTTACCCTGTCACTGGATGCCCACTGATGGATCTGGCTGATATTTTTCAGGCCACA
>VSNK01000033.1:14940-27902 GCA_009774255.1 Faecalicatena sp. | reverse complement strand
GAATAGAATTACCATAGATTCAGCAAGGGAATTGTTGCAAAAAGAGGGATGTAATATAAGAAATATTTGCGCTTCCTGTTCTGAATTAAAAGATATATATTTAAATATTGTAAACTTGGAGGAATAAAATGATATCTGCAATAAAAAGAGAATTAATGCTAGCAAAGATTTTTCAGGGCGGGATTGCTGCAATTGCTTTTCTGGGACCGATTGTCATATCTTTCATTCCATATTTGCGGCAATATAATAATAGAACAGAGATTTCCACTGAAATTTTAGGCCACGCAGGTTTAATCGGGATTTCTACTTATATGGTCTTTTATATTATTAATCAGGTTATAAAATGTGAACGAGAGTCTAAATCACTTGAGCGGGCAGTTTCATTTTGGGGAATTTCAACAATTATATTAGCAAAGACTGCCGTTGCTGGCGGAATGGCGATTTTGTGCGAAATAGTGGTTACAATTATTTTTGGATTTTTTCAAAATGAGATAGGAGTTTATTCCATACCAATGTTAGGAGCTGTAGCGATAAATATGATAGTCTTTGCATGGATGGGGACGGTACTTATGTGTATAACAGATAGTATGTTTAGTAATGCAGTTATTGCTGGCACTCCATTTTTGCACCTGACAATTGCTTTGATCAATAGAATGTCAATCTATATCATTTTAATTGTATCAGAATTTTTTATTGGATGTCTTTTCTATATATTATTAAAAAAACATATACAGGAAGGACAGATCAACTGGCTATAACGTTAATAATTAGTGCTTTTTCTACATGTATCGGAATCAGAACTGTAAACTTAGGAACGGTGTAAAAAGGCAAGTTATTTTTCTACAACTCCTTACCGTGGGATTTCTGATAATCCTGCTGGGGACAGAATATTTGGTCCGAGCGGGTTTTCAGGATGAAATGCTGCTGTGTTCCATGATGTCATTTCTGGTGATCTGGCTGGTGTCTCCGGTCGAGGATCACAGCAGGACGCTCAGCGTGGATGAACAGGCAAGATATAAGAAAAAAGCGCGCATCTCATCATTTGGCTATGAGTTCATGGTACAAACAATATATTACATTTGGAAGCCGGCGGAGGCTTTGTATGCGGCATCAGCCGTAAATGCCGTCGCACTGGTCCTTATATTGGGGATAGTAAAAAATAAAAAGATCGGATATCGGCCGGCACATATTTGTAGAAAATGAAAAATGTGATATACTAAGATATACTCAATGGGCACCCTATAATGGCCAATCGGCTGTTTTGCAGGGGAGAATTACGAGGAAAGAGGTTTCGCGATGATTAAGATAGCCGTGTGTGACGATGAGCAGCATTTTGTAACACAGATCAAAAATATTCTGGTGGAATATGGTAAAACAAATCAGACAGATATCAGCGTCAGCGAGTTTCATGACGGCGTCATGCTTTTGGATCGGTATGACTGCAGCTATGATATCATCTTTTTGGATATCAAAATGCCCCATATAGACGGCGTGAAGGTGGCGGAGAAAATACGCGTCCGGGATCCCAATGTGACGATTATTTTCCTGACTTCCCTTTTACAGCGGGCTGTGGACGGCTATCGGGTCCGCGCGTCCGATTTTTTGATCAAACCGGTCTCTGAAAAGAAGCTGACGAAGGAGATTGACCGCTGGATCGAAACGAACAGGGAAAAGAAGCAGGAATGCCTGCTCGTAGAGAACATGACAGGACGGTTTATGGTTCCAATCTCTTCATTGAGATATATCGAGACGGCTGATCGAAATCTGCTGCTGCATTCAGAGGATAAAAACATTGTCTGCCATAAAAAGCTGAAGGTACTGAAGGAACGGCTGGAACCGTACGGCTTTGGGCAGAGCCACAAGAGCTATCTGGTGAATTTCTCATATATTGATACCATCAGTGGCAATGCGATCATCCTGGTTACGAAAGAGGAGATCCCCCTGAGCCGGGCAATGAAAAAAGAGTTTATGGCACGCCTTGCCAGATATATGGGAGGGAAGCTATGAATACGGTTCTGGATATTGTGTTTACTTTGATTGAAGGCTGCTGTTTGCTGTATCTGGTGAAGAATGAACAGATTGAACATAAGAGGCAAGTGCTTTTTACAATTTCCTATATCGTGGCAATTTTTGCTTTCACACAGATATTTACTCTTTCCGAGCTGAGAATCAAGATGGTGTTTACCTCTGGGAGTGTAGTTTTATTTTGTTTTTTTATTCTTGGGTTGTCCATGAAAAAGTCAGTTTTCTATATGTTAATTGGTGAATTTTTACTCGTAGCCAGCGAGTATCTCGTTATTAGTATAGGATTGCTGTTTCAAATAAATCCAGGATCAAAAGATGATGCGTCAATCGCTACCGTACACATAATTATAAGCAAAATAATATATATCGCACTTTTGGTCATAGTGCAAAAAATAATTTCTGATGTAAACAGGGAACGGCTTGATTTAAAAGTATTGTTTTTCTTTGTGGGTTCTAATATTGGTTATGTGATTGTAGGAGTATCTATTTATGCTAATATCCTTTATACGGAGGGGGAAACGTATAGTAATATGCTGTTGATTTGCTCAGCAGTTATGCTGTTCACATTTATTATTAATGTATTCTTTTCCAATAAATATTCAAAAGTAGAAAATGAGATGCAACAGCAGAGGATGGCAATTTATAAATTAGAAACGCAGACGAGATATTATGAAGAAAAAATGAGGGATGAAGAGCGGATTAAAGAAATCTATCATGATATGAAGAATCATTTACTGATATTGGAAGAAGAGTGGGGGGAGAAAAACAGTACAGGAATTGAAAATCTGAGGAAAGAAATGGCGCAATACGAAAACTATTATAGAACCGGAAATAAGTTTGTGGATATTATTCTAAAGGACAAGCTTACAAAAGCTGCGGAATATGGCATCCATATAGAAGACAGCCTGGAACTGATTGACATTGATTTTATTGAACCGCTGGATCTCAGCACTGTTTTTGGCAATTTGTTGGATAACGCCATAGAAGCCTGCAGATTCATTGAAGAACCAGAAAAAAGGCAGATTTTTATTTCGTCAAAACGGGAGAATAATATTCTGGTCATCAGCATGAAAAATAATAAAGTAAATGGAAATTCAAAAAATGCCCCTAAAAAAGTGATTCACGGATATGGATTGTCAAATGTAACGGCGGCAGTCCACAAATACGGAGGAGGTATTGATATCATGGAAGGGGAACAGGAATTTGCTGTCAATATCGTAATGCCGATTAAGAAAGGAGAGGAGTTCGCATAAAAAAATCTATACTATACATTTTAAGTAATATTGCGTTGTGGACTGCTGTTATTTCTCTGTCACAATGCAGCGGGTGGGGTGGGCATCAGCCGGAGCTGACAGATTCCCTGAAAAAGCAAATGGAACAGCTAAAAGTTAAAAGGTAAAACATGTGCAGAGCTATAAAATAGGCATGAAGGAATCCCAACTTCCTGTCCTGCTGACGAAATCTATTTTATACAATTTGATCCATCGCATTGGAAACCATCGCAGGCATGCATCGAAGATTGAGGCAGAAGCATTGGTGGAGATGCCATACATAAAATACCTGTTGGATATTTTTCGCAGCAATCCGGAGTTTTTTACAGCATTTCAAATCCCGGCGGAGGTTTGTTTAAATCCAGAAGTGATATACCGTCTTTTTACCGATCAATTTCAAATGCTGACAATGGATGGTGAAAAGTGCTTTGAACAGGTGAAAATGCTGAAACATGATTCCAGAATAAAGTATTGTTTTAAATGTTCGATTCATTTCTATCCGGTATGCAATAGTGATCCGAAAGCTCTGGATCTGAGCAGCTTTTCATAGGGTGGCTCTTTATTCGGAACGGTGAATTTATCAGGTGTTCCGTACAATATCATGATATAGAATACGTTCAATCTATGATACATTCAGTGGTTGAACGTATTTTTTTGATTTTTTTGTCTGTATTGCGAAGAACAGTTAAAGACCCTTGCTTGGAGCATCCAACCGCACAGCTGAAAATGTTTTCCGCGGTGCAGGGAAGATCTGACCCAGGTGCGGAATATAAAGTTTGGGCATTCTGAAATACCTCTTACGCAATTTTTGAGACATTTTTACAAAAATGAAATAAAATGAAGACAACGGAACATAAAAAACATGGATTATATTAAAAAAAACGATGATGAAGGTGGTTCTATGCTTACTGTAAAATATCTGACAAAGAGTTATGACAATTTTATGCTGAATGATATTTCTTTCTCATTAAAAGAAGGAAGGATCACAGGCCTTATAGGAATGAATGGCTCCGGTAAAACAATGGTATTAAAGTGTATCTTAGGAGCGGTTCCTTATGAGACAGGAAAGATCTCGATTGGCGGTTTTACTGCGTTCCAGAATGAGCAGGAATACAAGGGTAAGATCGGAGCTGTCTTTGACAGCGGATGCTTTTACGATGAACTTACACTGGAAGCAATGACGAGCATCATTGCGGAAGCCTATGGAAGCTGGGATGAAAATATCTATTCCAGATATATGGAGCGGTTCGGACTATCCCGGACACAGCAGATCAATACGCTTTCCAGGGGAATGAAAATGAAATACAGCCTTGCGTTAGCCTTATCGCATCATGCGGAGCTGCTGATACTGGATGATCCGTTCAGCGGACTGGATCCGAAAACACGTCAGTTTTTTTGCGGGGAGCTTCTGGCGCAGAAAGAAGAAGGGAAAACCATATTACTCTCTGCAAACACGATATCGGATATCGACAGGATATGTGACGATATTGTTTTTATACATAACGGAACGATACTGAGGGAGTGCACCAGGGAAGAATTTTTGAGCGAATCAGTAAAGAATCCACCAACCGTTGAGGACGCAATGATGGAAATAATCAGCAGGAGGGGGAGATGAGATGAAGATGTATTCTTTACTAAAAAAAGAGTTGTTATTAGCGGGGGATTATTTTTGGCTTTCGGCGGCCTGTGCTATCGGCGTGCCGGTTCTTCTCAGCGCCCAGGACCTGCCGCGCTTTAGCAGTGTTTATATACTGTTGACAGGAGTAAGTTTTTCATGCTATTTCCTGTTCAGCAGCATCTTTGCAATGGAAGATAAATATAAGGGGAATCTCTACCTGATGGCAATTCCCTATAAAGGAAGAAATATGGTTGAAGCAAAATATCTTCTGGCAGTTCTGATGTATCTCTTTACTTTGATTTGCTGCCAGATAATGTCGTTTACCAAAATCCAGGGGATTGCTTTGACAAAATATAAACTGACTTTTTCCGACGCCGCGATTGTGTTTTTTATCATATCAATGGTCTGGAGTATATTTTTTCCGCTGCACTATTGCTCCTCGCATGGAAAGATAAAGGCTGCGCTGCTTGCGATAATGCTTATAGTTCCAACATGTGTATTGATAGGACTGGAACGATTGGCGAAGCTGGATATGATTCACGACACGATGATGATTCGTCCAGTATCAGCGGTGATTCTGATACTGTTCAGTATGATTATCATGCGGGTATCTATAGAAATATCATATTACTTCTTGAAAAAAAGAAATTTGTGAGAATGTGCAGAGAATCCGTTCCAACGTGGAGCGTTAGGTAGACTTTCCTGATCCCGACGAGCCCATAATAACCTTGAAGTCTCCTTTATAAATATCAATATTCAGATCCGAATAAATAACCTGAACATTCTCTTTTGCTCCAAAAGATTTTTTTAAATGTTTTGCTGATATGACCGTATTCTTATTCATAGTACAACCGCCTTTCTTTTTTATGATGCAATCATAATGTGATAAATATAGAAATGCCAGCAACAACCATATACAATGCAATCGGTTTATGCTACTTTCCGTTGCATGCCGCCAATATGTTTTTGATAATATAGGGATAAAGTTAGAAGCTGTCATGACAGAGCCTTATCTTTCATGGCCTGGCCGGCTGTAAAAAGAAGGGAGGAAGAGCAGATGCAAAAGCAGGGATTCAAGAGAGTCCCTGCTTTTAATGGAAAATTGTTATTTTTCTGCAATTCCTTACTTGCGATGTTGCATAGATTAAGTGGCTGTCGATAATCTACCAGTTCCTGAACATTTTCATGATCTTGTCGCGCAGCCAGGACTCGGTCAGCTTGTCAGTAATTTCCATGGCCGAGATTTCTTTCTGCATCCAGGAAATCTTTCGTTTCATTTCATCTACATATCTTTCATAGATCATCTCTTCCTGGCCGCTCCAGTCCTCAGACTTCAATGCGGCTAATATGGACGAATGATACCTCAAAACAGTGTCCATAATCTGATTCTGCCGTTCCAGAATGGCCTCCAGCCGCTCCTGTGACTGCTTTCGATCCTTGTTTGTCCATTTCTTTCCATCTGTATCCTGTAATTTTGGCAGTGCCAGAACGAACGTGTCCGCATCATCGCACAATGTATTTCTCATGGTATTCATCGTCTCCAGTGACCATGCTATCTGGGAAGGTGCGACCAGCAGTTCGTCTACATCTGTTTCGATGACTTTGTCATCCGTTCCTTCCGTTACATCCCCTCCACCCGGTGCGGAATCTGCCTGTTCCTGATCATTTACGATCATATCTGCCTGTATGGAATGATCAACCGTGTCATCTGCTCTGTCCGCTTTTCTGTCACTTTCCCATTCATTATAAATCCACAGCAAACCGTACAGACAGATCACCAGGAGGAGCATTCCTGCGGTCTGAAATCCATGTAATATCTTTTCCTTCAATTGCCCATCTCTCCTCTCGCAGTCAGGAACTAAACTGTCTCATTAAAATATATCAGCAGATGTTCCACCTGTCAAACCCAATATTGCAATAATTTCCGGCTACTGCGATCCGGCGTTACTATTCACGGTGCCTTGCACCCCGCTGCAAGGCATCCGGCCGATAAAGCTGCGGTTTCAGGCATCCAGCCCCTCGCCGAAGGCGACTTTTCAATGGGCTGGATGCGTTACAGTTTGCGGCCGGTTAAGCCGTGAACTGTAACGATCCGGCGGTGATCACCCTACGGCAAGAGACCGGATTCCAGCCCCGGTACGTACTGGCCTGTGACCGTGCAGCGTGGTGCACGACTCAGGAGTCAACTGTAACAGCGCAGGGCCCGTCTGACTTTGCCGCCTTTCATAAGCTTTTGTGAAGCAAGTTCAGCACGGTCTCCAGATCATGGACTCCCATCTGACCCGGAGCGGAAGCCTTCTTTGCCGCGCCGAAGGTCAGAGCGGAGCCGAACACCTCCCCGCACAGCCGGCTGATCACGCCGGTTCCTGCCATGGACATGGTGATGATCGGACGATCCGCATGCTCCCGTGTCATTTCCTCCGTGGCCGCAAGCAGGGTAATCACGTCCTTTTTGTTCCGGGGCATGACCGCGATCTTCGGGATATCCGCACCCAGCTCCTGCATTTTGCACAGCCTTCCTACAATCTCTGCCTGCTCTGGTGTCTTGTCAAAATCATGGTTGGAAGCAACCACTTTAACGCCCGCCTCGTGGGTTGCCTGAATGATGTCTTTTACGATCTCGTCCCCGGTAAATGCCTCCACATCCAACAGATCCACATTGCCTGTCTCTGCCACGGCTTTATTGAGCGCCGCATAAGCCGCCGGCTCGATGGCCTTTTCGCCGCCCTCTTTGGACGTGCGGAATGTAAACAGAAGAGGAGTCTCCTTCAGTGCGGCGCGCAGTTCAGCGAGGACTTCTTTTACTTTTTCTGTCTCAAATACTTGCTCGAACCAGTCCGCACGCCACTCCGCCACGTCCACAGGAATGTCTTCAAATGTTTTTGCTTCATTGATGATATCTTCTTTTGTGACGCCGACGATGGGTACACAGATTTTCGGGATCCCGTCCCCGATCTTCAAATTTCTCACAACTACAGGGTTCATCTATATTTCCTCCTTTTTCTTTGCTATAGTAACGCACTAACGTGCCTGCCCGGAAACTTTTTGCTATCAATTTTCTTCACGCATCCCCGATCAGCACCGTCACCGTGAACTGATTCTCCGTATAGGAAATATCGATTGTCCCGTTGTATTTTTCCACCACTTCCCGCACATTCGACAGGCCAAGCCCATGGGAGGCAGCGTCCTCCTTATCCGAGATCAGCTTACCCTTGTGTTCCGTGACGGCATTTTGCTTCGTGTTGGTGATCTCATAAGTAAAATAGCCGTTTTCCGCGACTCTTGCTTTTACGGACATATGGCGCTGCGCGGGCTCAGGGATTTTGGCGCAGGCTTCGATGGAATTGTCCAGCGTGTTCGAAAAAAGGCAGCAAAGGCTGACCGCGTCGATGCCGATCAGTTTTTCCAGGTCAATGTGGAAAAAACAGTCGATCTCCTTCTCCTGCGCCAGATTGTATTTTGCGTTGAGCACGGCGTTAATAATGCCGTTTTTGCAAAAAACACGGGTGCGCATGGCTGTCTGCGACGCGATTTCTTTCATATACTGCCTGGCCTCATCCTGGTTTCCTGATTGGAACAGGGACCAGATGACGCTTAAATGATTGTTCATATCATGGCGGAATTTACGGATCTCGGCCTGATTCTGTTCCAGCTCTTCATAATAATTTTTCTGCAGCATCAGGTTTTTCCGTTCCATATTCTGATGGATGCTGGCGAGAAAATACTCCGTAAGGGCAATACATCCCAGGTTTGTGGCAAAGCAGGCCAGAGCGGCGGGCCACATTTTATAGCTTTCTTCGGGCGAAAAATAGATGCTGCTGGTAATGCTCACCAGGGACGCCAGACAGATGATGCAGAGCATGCCCCACGTTTTTGCGTCAAACAGTTTTTCCAACTGCGTAAGATGTTTTTTAAACACCTGGTAAATACAGAACCAGATCAGCAGATGGAGAAGGGGATCCATGATGGTGCAGGCAGCATCCACCGCCGCGGGCCATCCCAGAGAAGTTCCCCAGGCCCCCAGCATGTCCATCACAAGGAAGTTCTGGCTGATGATCAGGGGATACAGGACCGCAACGGCAGCCAGCTTCTGCCAGACGCTGCCATGGAAGGCGATCAGCATCAGTGCAAGGAAACCGGCCAGCACTCCTGTTACGTTAATCAGGTCGTTAGGGAAAATGACCATGTTGCAGATGTTTGCACAGGCCAAAAACACAACTGCGGTCCAGATTTTTCCGGCCCGTATTCTGGCAAAATGGCAGAGAATCCGGAAAAACAGATACCCTTGCACCAGATTGGGAATTGTAGTCAAATAAGAGAGCATAGTCAGAAAATCCATGGGTATCGTCCTCCTTACCGCAGCAGCAGCCGCGCAAATGCAATCTCCAGATTTTGGCGGCAGGAGCGGCTTACCGGAAACTGCATTGTCCCGCAGATACAGCAGTCTTTTTCCAGGCCGTCCACGTGATTCAAGTTCACCAGATGCCGGTTATGGCAGCGGATAAAATAATCCGGGAGATTTTTTTCCACCTCATTCAGCTTCCCATAAAAATCCAGCTTTTCTCCGTCATCGAGCAGAACCGCGACCTTTCTTCTGTCACTGGAAAATGCCAGAATCTTTTTCATGGGGATTTTTAAGGCACCGGATTTCTGCTCCAGGGCAAAGAACTGCTCCTGGCTCTTCCCGAGCTCTTCCAGCGCCTGTTCCAGGACATTCCGGATCTTGTGCTCCTCGTAAGGCTTTAAAATATAATGGAACGCGTGTACCTCATATCCCTGAAATACGAAGTCAGGATAGGCTGTCACAAAGATAAGGATTGTCCGGGCCTCCTTCTTCCTTAAGAGCCTCGCGGTGTCCATGCCGCTTAATTGTTTCATCTCGATATCCAGAAATAAAATATCCGGCCATGCTGTCCCTTCATTCGCGATCAGCCCCTCCCCGGAGTCATATTCGGATATGCGGTAATCTTCCCCCATCAACTGCAGTTTCGTTTCCAACAGAATGCGGAGGGATTTCCGCAAGGATGCTTCGTCGTCACAGATTCCAATATGGATCATATTTTGTTTTCCTTTCCTATAGTTTCTAACCTGGATAAACCAGCAGGCGGAGCATTCAAACCAGGGGGACTGGATCAGAGCGCTGTTTAGAACAATACTATTCCAGGATCTCCCGGACCTCTTCTACAGTGATGCCGCATTCCGCCGCGATCTCCTGTTCCGGCTTTCCTTGCGCATGCAACCCAAACACCCTCTTTGCCAAAGCGATTCCTTCTTTTCTTCCGCGTTTCTCACCGCGTTTCTCACCGCGTTTCTCACCGCGTTTCTCACCACGTTTCTCGCCACGTTTCTCACCACGTTTCTCACCACGTTCCTCTGCCCGTCTCTGCGCGCCGATGACAAATGTATTATAATCTTTCAGCGCTTTTTCCCGCTCTTCGTATTCCAGGCGTTTGATCTCGTCCGCGCTTAGCTTCTGCAGCGCTTCGTACGCCTCTCCCAGATATTCACTCGTGTTTGCCATAACTTCAAAATCCTCCTTGCTCTTTCCTTTCAAAAAACGCATCCAATTGACGATATCTTCCCCTGTCTTTATCTCCTTCGGCAGCTTTTTTAATTCCAGTACCTGTAATTCCAGCTTGTCACTGTAAAGCGCATTCGTCTTTTTGTTCAGAAGACCAATTGTCCGGTAACAATCCGTATCTTCCGGAAAATGGATAAAGTCCAGGATACTGACGTGGATACATTTCTTCAATTTTTCATAGGAATCTCCAGTCCTGAGCTGTTCCGCAAACATTTTACAAAGGTAGAACAGCGTCCGTTCATCCCAAAATTCAAAGTACTTAACCTGCATTTCCATGTTAATCTGCAGACCGTCCAGCAGTCGAACCCGCACGTCCAGGATTCCAAGCTTGTCATCCGCGTATTCCCGGCGCAGATGGGTCTGCAGCAGCTCCGTATCCCTGATCGTATCGGGAGAAACCCGCAGGATTGCCGCACAAAATCCTTTCCGCACCTTTGGGTTCTCCATCAGGCCGGCGAAGCATACATCCACGGTCGGGTGCATGATAAAGTCATCCTTTGCAGCCTGATCCGGGGTTAGTTCCCCCTGTGCCATTTGGGTTTTCTGGATTTCATTCTGTGCCATTTGAGTTGTTTTGGCTGTTTCGTTCATTCGATTCTCCTTTCTCCTGCAGAGCTTTTGGACTGCCAGTGTCAAATCTGGAGAATCTTTTCCAACTGTGCGGTCTTATCAAATGGATGAGCAGGTTGATGGCGCCCTGGTCCAATCCGACCGCACATTTGGAATCTTCCTGAGAATAAGATAATCATAACATGAAATATCCGTTTGCGAAAGAAAAATCCAATCAGAAAATGACATCTATACCAGTTTATTTATGAAACTGCAGCCTAAAAGCCTGCTTAATAAAACGTATTGTTGAGGAATCCGGTGATACACCGACAAGAATACAAAAGATGAATATCTTTTCGAATCCTTCCTGTACAGTGTAGCATAACCCAATCAGATCTGCAATCCTCAAAATCAAAAAACAAAGTACACTTTTTTTGTGTCATGACCAATATATATGAATAAATTTAAAATTTTAATAAAGTGGCTGTAATATTAAGAAAAATATATAAAAACATATTTCCTGCGGCTTCTATGAACTCCCATGTCATGACACACAGGGAGGCGGCGGAACGTTTAAAAGGACATTGTCCCATACATTGTAAGTATCCATGGAAAATTCAATCATATGACAGAAATTGCCGGAAAACCCGGACAATACGAAGATTGTTCGATTGAATACGCAAAACCGATCGAGTATTTGAAAGAATGTGAATTCGACGGATATATTAATTCTGAGTTCGAAGGGCAGAGATTTTGTCAGGATGTAGGAGAGGAAGGCCTGATTGATGAGGTAGAGCAGGTGTGCCGCCATCATGAAATGCTTACAAGGCTGATCGGATAATCGTGATTCCCCCAGCCAAACTTTACAAAATGAATACCAAATATGACATTTGCGGAGCTGCGCCATATCAGGGGTTTTGATAAAATAATGATACCTTGTGAAAGGCCGAATGGCCATAATGGGATGCCCTTGGGTATACCTTAAAGGTACACAAAAAACGGATATGAGGAGGAACTGTTCTATGCTGCAGGTTAAGCATTTGTCAAAAAGTTATTCATCAGGGAACCAGGTATATCCCGTGTTAAAGGATGTATCGCTTCAAGTGGAAAAGGGAGAATTCGTGGCTGTCATGGGGCCATCCGGTTCGGGAAAGACTACACTTCTCAACTGTATCTCCTGTTTTATCCCGCATGAGCAGGGAGAAGTCTCTCTGGCCGGCCACGACATTTCGCATCTGAAAGAAACGGAACTGGCCAAGGTCCGCAACCGGCAGATGGGGTTTGTATTTCAGGATTTCATGCTCCTGGACGGGCTGAGTATTTTTGAAAATATCTGCCTTCCGCAGATCATTGCCCATCGTCCGGTCTTGCAGATGGAAGAAAAAGCGAAAAATATCTGCCGTCTTTTCGGCATTGAGAAGATCATGGATAAATATCCCGCCGAAGTCTCCGGCGGCGAGAAGCAGCGTACAGCTGTGGCAAGGGCGCTGATGAACCAGCCCTATGTCATTCTGGCGGACGAACCGACCGGGAACCTGGACAGTAAGTCCTGCAAGGCGGTGATCGACGCGTTTTTACAGGCAAAAAAGGAGATGGGCGCCACCATTTTCATGGTCACCCATGACAGCTTCGCGGCATCCTTCTGCGACAGGGTTGTGGTACTAAAAGACGGACGGATATACGGAGAACTTACAAGGAGCGGTACCCGGCGGGAATTCATGGATGAGCTTCTGGATACCATACGTACATTGTCGGACGAATCCATTCCCATTGGCAGAAATGCAGACGGCAGAAATAAGAACGGTGCAACGCCCACAGGCAGAAATAAGAACGGCGCAACGTTCGCAGGCAGAAATAAGAACGGCGCAACGTCCACAGGTGGAAAGGCGGACGGCGTAATGTCCACAGGCAGAAATAC
>VSNK01000033.1:0-14930 GCA_009774255.1 Faecalicatena sp. | reverse complement strand
GCATGAGGTCCTCCGGTCATGTAAAGGGAGGTGACAGCGATGACAATGAGTAAGATCACGGCAAAGCTGCGCAGGAAAAACCAGGAGCAGTACCGGATGCTTGGAATCTGTATCCTGCTGTCCGTGCTGTTAGTTTCTTCTTTTACGATCATGTATTTCTCCCCATCCATCCAGGGATTCCTGCCGCCGGGCGGGGACACGCGGAAACTGATGTGGCTGATGTTAGGCGTGGTGGTGATCGGCTGCCTGATCTTCACCCTGTATGGAAGCAGTCTCTTTTTCCGCAAAAAGAGCAGGGAATTCGGGGTTATGCTGGCGCTGGGCGCGCAAAAAAAGGACCTGGCACGGCAGCTATTTGAAGAGCTGGCTGCGGTCACGGTAAAATATATTTTTGGGGGAGTCGTGCTGGCTGTGCCCGCGTCCTGGCTGATCTGGAAGTTATTCCGGACGCTGGTGATCAACACGGCACAGATGAGGTACAGCATCGGATTCACAGGGATCTTCGCGGGTCTTCTGTTCGCGGCAGTGCTTTCCCTCTGTATTCTGTTTTTGGGAACTCGTTTCATCCGCCGGGCGAATATCATGGATATCCTGAATGCCGGCCGGAAGACGGAGATGGTGCGGGAGATCAGGCCCTGGTGCGGAAAACTTGGGGCCGCACTGGTGACAGCAGGACTTTTTCTTGGCATAGCCGTTCCCCAACTGACTGTCCGCTTATTCCGGCAGGGAATGCCCGTGGTCTGGAACGCCGTCTATCTGCTCTGTGTGGCCGGCCTGTACCTGATCATATTGAGCTCGGTAGGCCGCACCAAAAAAGGGAAGAATCCGGAAAAGTATTACGGCAATATTATTTCCACCAACCTGATGCGTTTTACGGCCAGACAGACCACCCGTAATATGTGCGTCATCTCTCTGCTTGTATTCGTGATGATACTCTCGGCGTTCTGGGGAGTTATGTATTATTACACCGGCGTGGAGGGCGGCAGCGAGGCGGCCTATGATTACTCCCTGCATTATCCGGCTTTGGAAGACCAGATCGGCAGAGAAGAGATTGAGGCCCTGGCGGAAAAATATGGAGTGGAATTTGCCGGAAATGCTCAACAGGACGGAGCCAAAACACCGCAGGAGGAAGCAGGAGTCCGGCAGGACGGAGTCAGAACACTGCAGGAAGAAGCCGGAGTCCAACAGGACAGAGTCAGAACACCACAGGAAGAAGCCGGAATCAGGCAGGACTCTCAGGATTCCGAAATGCCGTCCGGATATGAGGAACTTTTCTCCCTGGAGCTGATCGTCCGCTACACCGGACGGGATATGGATGGCCAAAGGAGATATTTTGACGTGGAATATGAAAAATTGTCTTCCTTTATATCAGCTTCGGATTTTGCAAGGATTTCCGGTACCGCGGTATCCCTGAAAGACGGGGAATATCTGACCGTTGCCAACACCGGATCCAAGGAAAATTTCTGGGTCGGCTTTGACTGCCTGAACTCCATCGAGCATCCGGTCACAGGAGAGCAGATGGAACCGGAATTCTGCGGAACCGTGGAATCTGACAATCTTGCAATGACCAGCGAACCGTTTGCATTCATACTGTCCGATGCGGATTATGAGAAATTTTCCGGCAGGCTGACGGACGAGTGGCGTGAGAAACATATCCTGTTCAATGCCAGGCATGTGCAGACCGGCAGCAAGGCGCTGGCCTCTGACGCAGATTCCGATGCGGATTCCGGTCAGGCTGACGGCTCCCGTGACGCGGCGGGAACGGATACATTATCCGGCAAAAAGTGCACCTGCGGAACGGGCAGGCTTTGTCCGGCAATGTACGATTTCGCGGATGCGTTAAAGCGGGAATATATTGCCCATGCGACCTCCCTCTCCAACCATTACAAATTATATGACGCCCATGAGGAAGCACTGGCGCTGGCGGCAGGCAAGGAGTATGGATACACCGGGGAGATCGACATGTCGCCTGACAATACCCAACTGATCAGTGACTGGAAATATGCTCCCTTTTCCAAAATCCTGATGCAGGCGGACGCTATGGAATTTGTCGCGGTATTCGTGCTGCTCAGCCTCTATATTTCCATTATCTCGCTGACAGCAGCGGGAATCATGAGTTATATCAGGAGCGTCACGATCGGCATGGACAACCGCCAGCTTTTTGAAGACCTGAAAAAACTCGGGGCCAATGACGCCTATGAGGAGAAGGTGATTAAAGTACAGCTCCGGAAGATCTTCGCATATCCTGTGGCTGCGGGCTGCATGATCGTCGGTATCTTCTCCTTGTTCCTGACGTATTTTAACGATATGAGGCTGGAGACATTTGAGGCGAGGATGCTGCTGATGGAGGTACTGCTGATGGCAGGCATCGCCGGGATCCTGTACGTCGTTTACCGGCTGGCACTCCAAAAGACGAAACAGATTGTGGGGATTGCTTTGGAGAAAATGTGAAGATTCAGGAACCGAAAGTAAGGAGTTGTAGAAAAATAACTGATACAGATTGCGCAGGATATTTCTTCGGCTGTACAGGTCAAAAAACGCAGGCGTAGTGGGCTTTGTCCTAAGGGGTACCATGCGCAGCATGGTGGATTCCTTAGGGCTACGTCGAGGCTTTTTGACCTGTGCAGCCGGAGAAATAGACAAGTCAAGATGTGTCAGTTATTTTCCTACAACTCCTAAGATCAATTTCGTTGGAATCAGAATCCGGACAGTTTTCCGTCTGTGTATACGGCGAATAATTATTTTATAAAAGGTATTGATGATATACAAAAAAGAAAGTATAATTATATCAACAAAATGATATAAGGGAGTGAATAAAATGTTTATCAAGGCTTCAGCAGCGCTTCGTAATGATTATGCTTCTATTTCTAACCTTGCGAGAGAGACCGGCGAACCGATTTATATCACCAAAAATGGAGAGGGTGATGGTGTGTTTATGAATATTGATGCCTTTGAAAAAAGAGAACAGGCATTAGAATTTCGTGCAAAGATCATGCAGGCAGAAGAAGAGCGGCTAAGCGGAGCAAGAACAAGAAGTATCTCCGAAGCGAGAAAGGAATTGAGAGGACGTGCAGAAACAGTATAAGGTGGAAATTCTCCCCACTGCATGGGAGGATTTGAAAAAGATTGAAGATTATTACTTACTTCAATTTGGTGTAGAATCCGCCATGAAAGTTACAGACCATATTTTGGATAGCATCGAACGGTTGGAGGCGCTTCCGGATTCCGGTTCCCAGACGCCGGATCAATGGCTGAATCAGAAGGGCTATCGTATGATCGTATGGCAAAGATTTGTTTCTATATACCGTAAGATTGGAGAGATTGTATACGTCTATCATATTGCGGATACACAGACAGAGTATACGAAATTATTCTAACTGTACGTTTGGATGATCTAAAGATCATCCAAACGTACAGTTAGCGTTTTTCAGAAGAAGTGTGCAGAGTATGTCTGCCTGCCCACCATATGATATTCTTTTCATGTGATTGCAGATGTTGATGTTTGCGATAGCGTACGTTATAATAATTTCAAAATACATCAAATTTTATGAGTCTGCCGGGGCGACAGCCAGGGGAGGAATCCGCAAATGAAATATGAAAATATAATCAGATGCCAGTTTTCGGATAAAAAGACGAAGGAAATTCATTTTCATCAGGATATAGAGATCCTGTATATTTTGGAGGGGTCGCTGACCCTTGGATTTGAGGACGGGAGCCAGTTCCTGGATACGGATGATTTCTACCTGGTGAATTCCAATGTCCGGCATGAATATCAGTCCGATTCACAGATCCTGTTGGGCAGCCTGTTTATCGACTATACGATGCTGACGGAGATCTTCGGCGGGGAACAGACTTTTTTCCTGTGCAATTCCGCCAGAGAGCAATCCGAGAGTTACGAAAAAGCGCGCTATTATATCCGCCAGATCTTCCACTATTACCAGACCACGGAAGGCCAGGGTATTATATTAAAAAACAGCATTTATTACCAGCTGCTCTATTTGATCACCACGGATTTTATCGTGAAGAAGGGCATGAGCCGGTACGATTCCCTGCGGGGGATCCGGGACGAGCGTATGAATGAGATCCTTGGCTTTATGATGTCCAATTACCGGGAGCCGATCGCTCTGAAAACGCTGGCGGGCAGGCTCTATCTGTCGGTTCCCTACCTGTCCAGATATATCAAAAATAATTTCGGGATGAGTTTTCTGAAACTCTTGAACAACATCCGGCTGGAGAATGCGGTCAGCGATCTCCTATATACGGACAAGACCATTATGAAGATCGCCATGGACAACGGGTTTCCCAATCTGGCAGGATTCAGCCAGGTATTCAAAGAGAGCTACCGGATGACCCCGGCAGAGTACAGGGCGCAGAGGCGGGAGGAAAAAGAAAAGACGGGACAGGAGGATAACAGTAAGGAAATTCTGGAGCGTGTGGAGCACTATCTGACGGCCAATCTGGTGACAGCTCCGGAGGCGTCGGATTCTATGCCGGTCAGTATGGAGGCGGATACCAGGGCGCGGACGGAGCTGAAACGGAACTGGTGCCGTCTGATCAATGTCGGGGCGGCATCCGACCTGCTTCGCTACGATGTGCGGGAGCAGGTAGGCTATCTGAAGGACACACTGGGATTTGAATACATCCGCTTCTGGAATCTGCTGTCAGAGGACATGATGGTGCAGATGAAGACGAATCGGACAAAATACAATTTTTATCTCATTGACCAGATTTTTGACGCCATTAAAAGCCTGGGATTAAAGCCCCATATTGAACTGGGCTATAAAGGGAAAATAATCTTTTCCGATATTGAGAAATCCATTCTGGATATTCAGGATGAGAGCATGATCTACATCATGGAGAAAAACCGGGGATTTCTGGAAGAATTGATGCGGCATCTGGTCCGGAGATATGGGAGTGACTGCGTAGAGGAGTGGTACATCGAGCTGGAGTACAATGCGGTGACTCAGAAAAGAGTGGATATCGATCAATATTTTGAGGCATTTGACATGGTGGCAGAAATCTGTAAAAATGCTGCCCCGCGGATCAAAGTAGGCGGCGCGGGTTTTGCGTTGAATTATGCAGGAAGAGAATTTCCGCAGATTATTCGGAAATGGAAGAGAAGGAATCGGCAGCCTGACTTTATTTCCCTGAATTGCTTCCCTTATATCTTCCGTCAGGAACTTCTGGATGCCGGGAGGAACGACTACTCGCCGGACGAGAGCTATCTATACCACCAGATCAGGGAGGCAAAGGAAATCATGAAGGAGGAGGGCTTTGAGGTACGCGAGCTTCTGGTTACGGAATGGAGCTTTACTTTGTCCAACCGAAACAGGCTCAATGACGGCAGCTTTAAGGCCGCCTATGTGATGAAAAATCTGATCGAAAACGTGGGGGAAGCGGATTCTCTGGGCTATTGGATGGCATTGGATATCCACACGGAAAATATTGACTCGGCAGACCTGCTCCACGGGGGATGCGGGCTGATCACCAGGAGTGGCATCCGTAAGCCGGTATACTACACATTCAGTACCATGAACCATATGGAAAAATATGTGCTGGGAAAAAGCAAAAATGCAGTCATTACATATAACGGCAAGGGAATCTTCTTTATCAGCTGCCACAATTACAGGCATTTTAATTTCCGGTATTATACACAAAGGGAAAATGAAATCGAGATAGAGAGCCAACAGCGCCTGTTTGAGGATAACGAAAGCAGGCTGATTCAGTTCAAGATCCATAATGTCAGCAACGGGCATTACTGTATGAAAACATTTTCGGTCAGTGAGGAACACGGCAATATCCAGACGGAATGGAGAAGGATGGAGTATTTCAACGACCTGTCGGAGCTGGAGTACGAGTATCTCAGGGAAGCCTGCCAGCCGAAGATGTCCATCCGGAAGGTCGAAGTGACGGACGGCGTACTGGAGCTGGAGACCAGGCTCGCGGCACAGGAGATCCAGGGGATCGTGGTGGGAGAGCTTTAAGGATCTGCGGAAAAATAACGGGTACAGATTGTGCAGGATAAGAATTCATATCGGAATAATAGCTTTTTTATCCTGCGCAAAAGAGTGATGAAAAAAATAATTAAGAATATACGGAAATAAAGTATAATTTAAAATAGTTCATGGAAATCCCAAATGCTATCCTTAGATTAAAGAAAAAATCTAAGGAGGATACTATGGATAACCAGGTAGTAAAACAAGAGAAGACGAATCCGAAGCTGGCTCTCTGCTATAGCTTCGGGGAGGTAGGATCGCAGCTTAGCTGGTATATGGTGAATAATTATCTGACATTATTCTACACCGATGTTGTCGGTCTGGCGGCAAGCGCGATTTCGCTGATCATGCTGATCGCGCGTGTATGGGACGCTGTTAATGATCCGATGATGGGGATGATCTGTGACAGAACACAGACAAAATGGGGAAAATTCAGGCCATATCTGATGTTTGCGCCTCCATTCCTCGCAATTTTTAACATTTTGACATTTACGGTATTTCCATTGCAGGGAGGCGTTAAGGTTCTTGTCTGCCTGTTATGCTACATAGGAACAGGGATGCTCTATACAATCTGCACGACCGGATATGCATGCCTGGTCAATGTAGTGGCAAAAGACTCACAGGTTCGTATGAACCTTGCGACTGCACGTGGGATTGGCTCTTCCGTGATCGGAATTATCCTTTCGGCGGTCGCGATGCCGATGATCCTGTTTTTCAGTAAGAGTGACGCGCCGACTGCCAAAGGTTATTTCTGGACAACGGTCATCTGTTCCGTGGTGCTGGTACCGGCATTCTGGATCTGCGCGGCAGGCTGCAAGGAGAAATACACTGAAGAATTACACAGCAACGCGGCGGCGGAAAAATCAAGCATATCAAAAAGCGTAAAGACTTTGCTGAAAAACGACCAGTTATTCCTGGTCATCCTGTCTACCTTAGTGGGAACAATCGCGGTAACCGGGCGCATGAGCATGCTGTCATACTATATCATTTATGTGGTAGGTTCCTTTACGCTGATCGCCCCTGTTTACACAAGCATGACCATTGGGCAGCTGGTTGGCAATTGCCTGATCCCGTGGGGAACAAAAACCTTCGGAAAGAAAAATTATATGATCATGGTCCAGGGAGCGATGTGCGTCGGTTTTGTCGTAATGTTCCTGTTTCCTGTAAACAATCCGATATTCCTGTTGGGAATTTCCTTCTTCCTGGGAATGACTAATTCTACGGCGAACGTTGTATTTGGGATGATCTGCGACTCGATCGATTATGGGGAGTGGAAGCTGGGCGTCCGCGAAGAAGGGCTGTCCTCTTCATTCCTTGGATTAAGCGTGAAGCTTGCGACCGCGATCTGCGGTTCCGTGGGCGTCCTTCTTCTGGCGGCATTTGGGTATGTGCCGAACGCGGAACAGACAGAAGCGGCAAGGCAGGGGATCAATATTGTAGTAAATATCATTCCCGCGGTATGCGGCGCTATTGGGCTGCTCCCGTTGTTATTCTATAAGCTGTCGAATAAAAGGGTGGAAGAGATCCGTAAAGAGCTGGACGAAAGAAATGCCCGGGCAGAGGCGTAAAGCATACAGAAAGCCTGCCACTGGCAGCCTTTCTGCATACGTTGGTATTATAAAGAGCGGCTTCCATGGCTTCAGGGAAGCCGCTCCGTGATTGAGAATTCAAAGACAAGAAAGGACAAATGGCAGGTGAGCCGAAGGTGTGTATCCCTGGCGGCCTGATTGAGGAAGGGGCGGGTTTTGAAGGGTAGCGGACGGCCAATGGATCAGGGCAGAGGGAAAAGTGAGCCCTATAGATGGAATCCACGCATTTTATTTTAAATATCAGGGGACAGGTCCGTTTCAGTTTCGGAATTTTGGATTTGTAACTGCGGTAATACAATAAGGAACGGCATAGAAATATCAGTCGAGAATATAGAAGGGAATAAAGCGATGGAAAAGAAAAAAGTAGCAGGATTTTCATTTGGAAGAAAAATGTCTAATACGGAAGTGATGATCAAGGAAGCTTTGCTTGCCTGTGAAAAGGCAGGAATGGAAATCCAGTTTGTGCGCTGCGATGACCTGAACATCCACATTTGTACGGGGTGCTGCTCCTGTGTGGCAGGTTTGATGATGGGAAAGGGACGTGGGTTATGTATCCACAAGGATGATGATTTCCATATTATCGAGGAGGCATTGATGTCGGCGGATGGGGTCATTGTCGGGTCACCAACCTATGAGTTTGCGCCAACAGGCAATTTTAAAGTTGTATGCGACCGGATTGGGCCTTCACATGATAAGACATTCCGCGGGCCGGCGATTGAGCGGGGAATCGCAGAAGGGAAAGACCCGTCAGAATATCCGGATCCCCGGAGCGTGAAACCTCGTGTGGGCGCTCTGATCACAGTGGGAGGTGCAAGGACGGAGAACTGGCTGTCTCTGTCTCTGCCAAACATGTATGAGTTCACATTTCCGATGGGAATTGACATCATTGACAAATACAAATATTTCGGAGCTATGAATATTGACCATGTACTTGGCAGGCCTGACGTGATGGAGCGGATGGCCGGGCTGGGGCGGCACATCGCCGAAGCCCTGCAGGCAGATAATGAGGAAGAGCGCGTTAGATACCGGGGAGATGATAAAGGAGTATGCCCGGTCTGCCACGAGAGCATCCTGACTGTCGGATACGTCGGAAATAAGGTGGAATGCCCGGTCTGCGGTATTGAAGGGACATTGGAAATTGTAAATGGAGAGATTCGGGTGGAATTTTCCGAAGAGCAGCAGAAGCGTTCCCGGCTGCATGACGCAGGAAAGTGGGAGCATTCCAATGAGATCCGGGACGGTGCCGTGAATCAGAAAAAGGTAGAAAATCTGAAAGAATTGAAAATGAAATATGTTGGTGTCGGAGAAGCAAGATCAGATGCCTGAAAAAGAAACAGGCGGCCATTGAGGCCGCCTGTTTCAGCTGTTCAGATTATTTCCATACAGTTCCTTAACTGTACGCCATCTGAAGCTTAAATTTCTCAAAGTCTTTTTCAAGAAACTGTACCTTTTCGATGAGGTAGTTTACTTTTACTTCATAGGCAAGGTTCTTATCGGCCACCGGAATGGCCTGGTTGAGCTTATTGGTAAGTTCGATAAAGTTCTCAGCGATCAGCTGTATGTTCTTATCTGTCTGGTTTTCAAGATGAACCTCAATGCCGGCCACTTTCTGTTTGAGTATGGCGACATCGGTTTTGAGACCAGCGACATCGGTTTTGAGACCAGCGACATCGGTTTTGAGACCAGCGACATCCTCTTTGATGCCTGTTATTTCGGAAAGAATAAGATCAAGCTTTTGGCTGTCTGTCATTGTGTAACCTCCTGTTCGTATGCGGGGAATCTGTCTGCATGATTCTGTAAGTATAGCACAATAACAGTATAAAGTCTATAAAATTATCGGAGCGGGGGTAGATATTTTATTCTATAGGAGACTTCTCCATTTTGAGGGGAAAGCTGGGTGGTCAGGCGGATGATATCCGATCCGGTGCGGACGGTGATGACCGTATTGAGCAGGTCGTTTCCCAGCTCCACCGACCGGATGTCTCCATAGGGAAGAACCAGGGATACATCTTTACGCAGGCTGGTCCACGTGGGATCGAAAGGGAGCAGGATGACCTCGTGTTCACACATCTGGAGAACATAAAATTCTGCGTTAAAAAAGTCCGTAATTTGTTCACTCAGGTTTTCCGGGGCGTATTTGACGATGATGCAGCGACCCTCCAGGGGCTGATATCCGGCCTTTTGAATAAATTGGTTGATTTTTCTTTCATTTGCCATGATGTTTACCTCCAAGTTGTTCCGATTTTGTTACTGTTCATACGGTGCCTTGCGCTCAGCTGCAAGGTATCCGGCCAATACAGTGATGGGGCGGGCATCCAGCCCCTCGCCGTCAGGCGACTTTTCAATGGACTGGTTTTATGTTCTTGGAATTGTGGTAAAATAAAAAACTTTACACTCAAAAATCCGTTTGTTATAATGAAGCTATCTCATACACGATATTTTCATATTCTTAATAGAAGGAAATCCGGAGATTTGATTATCTTACCGGAAAATGATGGATTTCGGCGGCTTATATATTGAAGAAATGAAAGGAAGAAAAATGAACGAATCAGTACAGAAAGCAATAGAAGAGATTACCAACAGAACCCCAAATTTCCCAGAGAAACAATTTCAGATCATCAGTGAGAATCAAGATCTTGCGATCCCATATTTGAATGCCGCGATAGACAGAGCGGTCTCTGAGGGAGAGGATTTAGACGAGGATTATCAACTGCATTTTTACGCAATATTTTTGCTGGGGCAGTTTCAGGAAAGGGAAAGTTTTCCCAGGATCATGGAGCTGGTATCGCTTCCACGGGATGTATTGGACGGGCTGCTCGGAGACGCTCTTACATCAGGCTTAGAGGATATTCTTTATAATACATATAATGGAGATAAGGAACTTCTAAAGACCTCAATAAAAAATGAAAATCTGGATGATTACGCAAGAAGCGCAATGTTGAAAGTCATGGGACAGTTGTATCTGGATGGAGAGATTGGGAAAGAAGATCTTCAGGACTTTATCAGAGAGATCGTATACGATGAGGAAGAAATCGGAGATTATATTTATACGGAGCTGATATATACGATGTGCGGATGTCATTTTGTTGAAATGCTTCCGGAAATCAGGCGCCTTTTTGAAGACGGCAGGATAGACGGATTCGCTTTTGGAGGATATGCAGAATGTGTAGATATGATGTTTCGTTATAATAAGGAGGCGTTCTGCAAATCACCGATCCATGCGGCAGATATGCTGCGGAGATGGTCTATGTTCGAGCAATCGGAGCAAAATGAGCTCAGCTCGAAAGAGATGGAAAAGCTTTTTCTCAAGGCGGCGGCACAGAACAACAAGCCGGAGAAGAAGGTCAAGATCGGAAGAAATGATCCATGTCCCTGCGGGAGCGGGAAAAAATATAAGAAGTGCTGTATGAATAAGCCGCAGCCTCCTGTGAATCTGGTTGAAAGCGAACAGGAAAAGAAAAAGTGGCTCGAATATTATCCTGCTTCGGCAAAAGAGCGGCAGGAGGGCAGGGTTTATCTGGAAGATTTTTATGACAGGGAGAGTATAGAGATCGATAAGTTCATTTATCTGGCCATGAAGCAGCGCGCAATCCCCATATGGCAAAGAGAAGCGGATGATGTAGTGAAACATAGAAAAAAGGTGTATCTGTCAGAAGCTTTTTCGAAATTTACGGAAAAAGTAGAGAAGGAAGATATAAAGACATTTCAGGAATATGATGAAAAATATTCAATACATTATCCGTGTGAAGAGTGGATGCAGGTTCTCCGGAGTTTGTTAAAAAATGACGACAAAGAACTTTTTAAGTCGGTTACGGCATGCTGCAAGAAAATGCAGGGAGCATGATGTTAGGAGTTGTAGAACGTATAGAGGAGGTGTTTGTTTTGGATTTTTCCGTGATGCAGTCAATAGGTAAGTATACAAAAAATATGGAAATGCGGATGAAGTGGAAGCAGAAGAAAGCGAACAATGACTTCACTGCTGACGGAAGTACAAAATTAAGCGATTCCATTGCGCGTCAGGCGGAAGAGATCCGAGAGTCACATGCAGACGGATCCTCCAAGCTTTCCGCTCAGATCAGGACGAAGCTGGCAGCCGGCAAGAAGCTGACGCAGGAGGAAATGGATTATCTGCAGAAGCATGATCCCCAGACATATCAGAAAGCAAGAGCGATAGAAGAAGAGCAGAAAGGCTATGAGGAAGAACTGAAGAGATGTAGGACAAAGGAAGACGTCCAGCGTGTGAAGATGAATCATACGGCAGCTTCTTTAAGCACAGTGAACAATGTGAAAAATAATCCTGCCATACCGGAAGGCGCGAAGCTTGGGATCATGTGGCAGGAACTGATGAAAGCCAGGGCTTTGGAAGAGACGATGGGGGAATTTGTAAAGAGCGGCAGATATGCCCAGCTTCCGACAGAAGCAGAGAAGGCAGAGGCAGAAAAGACGATCAAGCAAGCAAAAGAGGCGGAACTCGGAATAGAAGATTCTGTGGAAAGCACGGAAAAAGCGGACAATGACGAGAAGGAAGCCAACGCGGACGGCGCGGCGGAAGCGATTCCGGATGATGGAACAAAGGATGTGTCGTTCCACGAATTCGTGCAAAAAAACAGGGCTGTTTTACAGGAGCGCAGGATTACCGTTGCAGAGGCGGAGACAACGCCGGAAGCTTTGAAGGTAAAGCGGGCGAAGGCCCATGCGGCATACAAAGCGAGTCAGGCCGAAATTCCCGAACCGGTTATGGATCTGAAAAATTAGATTACAAGTTTGAATTCAGCGGAGGGCCGGTTATATCACCGATTAATGGCAGAAAGTTCTCTGACCCGAAATGAGACGGTCAAAGGCGGTGTTGTGATGCGGAGTATAACGCGGAATATCCGCCGAGCCACACAGGATATGGATATTGATTTTATACGGCATTCTTTATCAGATCATTCGATTGATACATTCGTAAAGAAGTTGAACAGTATAGATGGAATTCATATTTCAAAAGGGGATCCCGAAAGAGCGGATCAGGAAATATGGTTTTGCGTACAATGGTGGTAGCTTTTAGAAGGGATTCAGTGAAAATGGACACCAAGGATCTGAGATATTTCCGGCAGGTATACGAGGAGCGCAGCATCAATAAAGCATCAAAGCTGCTTTTTATCACGCCCCAGGGCTTAAGCAGAATTATCCATCATCTGGAGGAAGAACTGGGAGCCCGTCTGTTTGAGCGCTCCGCCAACGGGATGGTTCCCACGGAAAGCGGTACCTACCTCTATGAAAAAAGTATTCCGCTCATGGAGCAGTTTGATGAGATCATGATCGGCTTGGAGCAGATCCGGGACAGGGAGCGGAAGCTGAAGATCGGCTTTTCCTGCGGCGTATTAAATGTATTTCCACTGCATAAGCTGGAGGAATATCAGGAGCAGTACGGACATATTCGGCTGCAGTGGGAGGAGGCGGCCAATCAGGAGATCATCCGGCAGATCAGGCAGGGGAGCATGGATATTGGATTTGTGATCGGCCAGATCACGGAGCCGGAACTGTGGTCTCAGGAATTGTTTTGCAGGAGGATGCATGTGGTCGTTTATGAAGGGCATCCGTATTTTGAAAGGGAATCCCTTTCCGTGGAGGATCTGCGGGATGTGCCGCTGATCACCCTGAATGAAATGTACTACAGCTATCACAGTATTCTGCAGCGCTGCCGAGACTTCGGCTTTACGCCAAACATCGCGGCAAAAACCATGGAAAGCCAGATCATTTATCATTTCTGCAGGCAGAAGATCGGGCTGGGGATTGATGTGGACATCCACCGGGACAAGATCCGGTTGGACGGGCTGCGGATGATCGAACTGCGGGATTCGATTCCATGGAAGATATCCATGATCATACGCAGCGAACGGATGAAGGAAAAGGCAGTGAAGAGGATGGCGGAGTTGTTCCGGGAATAAATACTTTGTTGGCAGGTGCTTCTATCTTGTTTATAGATAGAGGCACTTTTCTATGTTACATTGAAAGCATAAAGAACCAGAAAAACTGCTATCACAGGAGGAATGTAATCATGGTCAGAAAATTTCCAAATCTTTCAAGTCCGATCACCATCGGCAGAGTCACATTTCGAAACCGTATGTTTTCCGCGCCCATGGGAGGGACGGACATCACGAATGACGGCTGTATCGGCCCCAAGTCAACCGCATTTTATGAGTTGAGGGGAAAAGGCGGCGCAGGTGCCGTGACGGTCAGTGAGTGCATGGTTCATCCAAAGACAGACGGGTCCCATGCGTACCATCTGGATACGTCCATCTTAAATTCCCTGGCTTCGGCTACCTATACGGCGGATGCCATCCGCAGACACGGCGCCATTCCCAGCATTGAGCTTTCCCACTCCGGCATGTATGCGGGAACCTACATGACAGACAAGAGCAGGCAGCATGAGATGAACCAGTGGGGCCCCAGCGATACCGTCCGTCCCGACGGAGTGCAGGTGAAGGCGCTGACAAAGGACATGCTCGCGGAGATCACGGCGGCTTACGGCAGTGTGGCAGGGCTGGCGAAGCGCGCCGGGTTTGAGATGCTGATGATCCACGGCGGCCACGGCTGGCTTTTGAACCAGTTCCTGTCTCCCTATTTCAACAAGCGCACGGACGAATACGGTGGAAGCCTGGAAAACCGCTGCCGTCTGGCCATCGAGGTTCTGGAAGCAGTCAGGGAGGCGGTCGGACCGGGATTTCCGATCGAATTCCGGCTCAGCGGCTCGGAGCTTTTTGACGGAGGATATGATCTGGAGGAAGGGGTGAGGATCGCGCAGCAGATTGAACCCTACATTGACCTGCTCCATGTGTCCGCAGGCACATATCAGAGAGGCTTTGGAGATACCCACCCGTCCATGTTCAAGGAACACGGCTGCAACGTGTACCTGGCGGCGGAGATCAAGAAGCACGTCTCTGTTCCGGTGGCAACCATCGGCGGACTCAATGACCCGCAGCAGATGGAAGAAATCATTGCCAGCGGCAAGGCAGACATTGTCTACATGGCAAGGGCACTTCTCGCGGATCCGTTCCTGCCGCGCAAAGTGATGGCAAATCAGGACGAGGATATTGTAAAATGTCTCCGCTGCTTTACCTGTATGGCGGAGAGGGCGGCAACCTCCACAAGGCGGTGCACGGTGAATCCCCTGATCGGGCGGGAAATGGAAGGCTGTGAGGTGCGAAAAGCGCCGGAACAGAAAAAGGTAGTGGTTGTAGGCGGCGGCCCCGGAGGATTGAAGGCGGCCCATACCGCGGCGCTGCGGGGACATCAGGTGGTCCTGATGGAAAAAGAATCAGAGCTTGGCGGTATTTTGAAGAGCGAGCAGGCACTGCCC
>VSNK01000329.1 GCA_009774255.1 Faecalicatena sp. | reverse complement strand
GGATTGCTCCTTTTCTGGATATTCCCATATTTTTTCCCGGATTTCCAATTTGTGTTATTAATTTCCGAGACCACACGGAGATATTCACGGTGCTGTAGTCAATCTGGTTATCGTAGGTGCGGAGCTGGGATTCATAGCTGTTGATCTCGTAACGCAGTTCGGAGAGCTTGGATTCCAGGGCAAGGATCTGATCCAGGTCCGTGGCTTTCTCAAGAAGCTCCGTCACCCGTTCATATTCTGTCTTCAAAGAGTCCTTGTAGGCGGTCTTGTCTACATAGTCCAGAGTCACATCTTCCACATTTTCAGACTGATTGGTGATCGTGCCCAGTTCCCCTGCCTTGCCGACGAAAGAATCCAGATTTTCCGCCGGGATACGCGCGCGGAGATAATAGTAGCGGTATTGCCGGCCGCCCTGGGGGGCGTCATAATTGGAGCTCTCGATATAGCCGCCGAAGGAAGAGACGGACTCTTCCATCTGTTTTTTCAGAGTATCGAATGTCCTGGTCTCCATGGACAGGGATATGGTCTTGATCAACTTCCGGGAAGACCGTTCTGTCTCCGGGACTTCCGGCGCGGAGGCCGCGGATTTCGCCTCTACATCTTCCGGGGCTTCGGCCATGTCCATGGCACCGGTTTCCCATGCTTCTTCCGTATGCCCGCCGTAGCCGTTGTCCATGGAAGAATCAGCGATCCGGGCAGCTTCCGTGCTTTCGGCTGCAGTGTCAAAGCTCTTATGGCCGCAGCCGGCCAGGAGCAGGACGGCAGGAATCAAAATCATCATAGTTTTGAAATATTTGTTCTTCATAAGGGACTCCTCCTTTTCACACTTTTTTATTCTATAGGAAATTTCTTCGAATTTTCCTATAGAACAAAACCCTCCGGGGGATGCGCACTGCGGCGTACAAGGTAGATGTCGCTATGCGACCGCCGCAGGCGCGAGTTTCGCAAGCGAAACTCTTTGTTCTTATATAGGAAACTTCTCCGAATTTTCCTATATATATAAGTAAGAGTCCCGCAGAATTGATTTTGTTGCAGTTTATTTTACAAAAGTCGTAAGGAGTTGCAGGCAAAAAAGACATTTTATGGAAAGAAGCATAAAAAGTCCCTCGAATTCTGATGATAATTGGTTACAGGTCACACATTGACCAGGCGGCCTGAATACCAGCTTTTATGTGCATCCTCCCGACCAATCAGCGTGGTGATTGGCCGGGGTGTGACATGTAACGATAATTGTCATATTATGCAAAATTATTTTTTATTATGTGGAAAAATATATGATCTTGTGGTAAGATGGATTACAGAATGACTTAATTTAAGAAATGGAGGTAAAGTAATGCCTGAAAAGAAACAGACGGTTCCGTTCTCAGGAACAAAGGAACAGGAAGAAGCTTTGTTAGAAGTGATCACCGGGCTGAAAGACGAACCGGGGGCATTGATGCCGATTCTGCAGAAGGCACAGGATATCTATGGGTATCTTCCGATGGAAGTACAGAAGATGATCTCTGACGAGACGGGGATCCCGCTGGAGAAGATTTATGGGGTGGTGACATTCTACTCGCAGTTCAGTCTGAACCCGAAGGGCAAGTACCGGATCTCGGTCTGTCTTGGAACAGCCTGCTATGTAAAAGGGTCCGGAGATATTTACAATGCCCTGATGGAAAAGCTGGGGATCGTGGGCGGAGAGTGTACGCCGGACGGAAAGTTTTCCCTGGATGCATGCCGCTGCGTGGGAGCCTGCGGGCTGGCGCCGGTCATGATGGTGAACGATGAGGTATATGGACGCCTTACGGTAGATGATATTGACGATATTCTGGCAAAATATGAATAGTGGAATATCAGTAGAATTTGAGAAAATGGAGGACATATATGAAATCTCTTGAAGAATTATATGAAATCAGGGAAAAAGCGAAGAAACATGTCTGTCGTTACCGTGTCCATGTATGCGGAGGTACGGGCTGTACTTCTTCGGGAAGCCTGAGGATCATCGAAAAGCTGGAACAGGAAATCAAGGCCAACGGCCTCGAAAATGACGTAGAGATCGTAAAGACAGGCTGCTTCGGTCTGTGTGCGTTGGGACCGATCATGATCGTGCATCCGGAAGGATCGTTTTATTCCATGGTGAAAGAGGAAGATATCCCTGAGATCGTTTCCGAACATCTAAAGAACGGCAATGTGGTAAAACGGCTGCTGTATGAGGAGACGACTAAGACCGAACATATCCTGCCTCTGGAAGAGACTAACTTCTATAAGAAGCAGCACAGAGTGGCGCTGCGCAACTGTGGGGAAATCAGCCCGGAGCATATCGAAGAATACATAGGCGTGGGCGGATATGAGGCACTGGGAAAGGTGCTCACGGAGATGACGCCGGAACAGGTTATCCAGATCATCACGGACAGCGGACTGCGCGGACGCGGCGGAGCCGGATTCCCCACCGGATTGAAGTGGAAATTCGCGGCAGCAAATCAGGCAGATCAGAAATATGTCTGCTGCAATGCGGATGAAGGCGACCCGGGTGCGTTCATGGATCGTTCCGTACTCGAAGGGGATCCCCATGCCGTACTCGAAGCCATGACCATCGCCGGTTATGCCATCGGCGCATCCCAGGGCTATATTTATGTGCGTGCGGAGTATCCGATCGCGGTACAGCGTCTGGAAATCGCGATCCGTCAGTCCAGAGAGCTGGGGTTGTTAGGAGAGGATATCTTCGGAACCGGATTCAAGTTCGATATCGGACTGAGACTGGGAGCCGGAGCGTTTGTCTGCGGGGAGGAGACCGCACTCATGACTTCCATCGAAGGAAACCGCGGTGAGCCAAGGCCGAGGCCGCCGTTCCCGGCACTGAAGGGATTGTTCCAGAAGCCGACGATCCTGAACAATGTGGAGACTTATGCCAATATTCCGCAGATCATCATCAACGGACCGGAGTGGTTCGCTTCTATGGGAACCGAGAAGTCCAAAGGAACCAAGGTATTCGCCCTGGGCGGAAAGATCAACAATACGGGTCTGGTAGAGATTCCCATGGGAACGACGCTGCGTGAGATCGTGGAAGAGATCGGCGGAGGCGTGCCAAACGGCAAAAAGTTCAAAGCAGCACAGACAGGAGGCCCGTCCGGCGGATGTATTCCCGCAGAGCATCTCGATGTGCCGATTGACTATGACAATCTGCTCGCGATCGGTTCCATGATGGGTTCCGGCGGACTGATCGTTATGGATGAAGATAACTGTATGGTCGATATCGCCAAGTTCTTCCTGGAATTCACGGTAGATGAATCCTGTGGAAAATGTACCCCGTGCCGGATCGGAACACGGCGGATGCTGGAGATTCTGGAAAAGATCACCAAGGGGCAGGCGACCATGGAAGATCTGGACAAGCTGGAGGAATTGTGCTACCATCTGAAGTCCAATTCCCTGTGTGCGCTGGGTCAGACCGCGCCCAATCCTGTGATCTCCACCCTGCGGTATTTCCGAGATGAGTATATCGCTCATATCGTGGATAAGAAGTGTCCTGCCGGCGTCTGTAAAGACCTGCTGCAGTACAAGATTGACGCGGATAAATGTAAAGGCTGTACGCTCTGCTCCAGAGTCTGTCCGGCAGGAGCTATCGTGGGCAGCGTAAAAGAACCGCATATGATCAATTCCGAGAAGTGTCTGAAGTGCGGCGCATGTATGGAAAAATGCCGCTTCGGCGCGATTTATAAAGAATAAGGGAGGAGTGAGAGAATGGAAAATGTGAATTTGAAAATAAATGGCCTTGACGTAAGCGCACCGGCAGGTTCAACGATCCTTGAGGCCGCACATATTGCCGGGATCAAGATTCCTACCCTTTGTTTTCTGAAGGATATCAACGAGATCGGCGCATGTAGGATATGTATCGTAGAAGTAAAGGGAGCGAGAAACCTGGTTGCTGCCTGTGTACATCCGATCAGTGAAGGAATGGAGGTTCGGACCAATACACCGGAGCTGATTGAGGCGAGAAAGCGTACCCTGGAGCTGATCCTCTCCGACCATGACAAGAAGTGCCTTTCCTGCGTGAGAAGTGGAAACTGCGAGCTGCAGGCACTCTGCCAGGAACTGGGCGTGGCAGATGAGAATTATTTTACAGGGCAGACGAACCAATATGAGCAGGATACCAGCGCGGCACATATGGTGCGTGACAATAATAAGTGTATCCTCTGCAGAAGATGCGCAGCAGTCTGTGAAAAGTCACAGGCCGTAGGCGTGATCGGACCGAACCGCCGCGGATTCGCTACCTTTATCGGCTCTCCGTTCGAGATGGGGCTGGGAGAGACAAGCTGTGTATCCTGCGGGCAGTGTATCGCGGCCTGTCCTACCGGGGCATTGTATGAGAAGGACTTTACGGACGAGGTTCTCAAGGCCATCGAAGATCCCGAGAAGCATGTAGTCGTACAGCCGGCGCCTGCGGTGCGCGCGGCATTGGGTGAAGAATTCGGCTATCCTATGGGAACCGATGTGGAAGGCAAGATGGCCGCGGCTCTGCGGAGAATCGGATTTGACAAGGTGTTTGATACCAATTACAGCGCGGATCTGACAATCATGGAAGAAGCCCATGAATTCCTGGAGAGAGTGAAAAACGGCGGTGTTCTGCCCATGATGACCTCCTGTTCCCCGGGATGGGTAAAGTACTGTGAACATTATTTCCCGGATCTTCTGGACAATCTGTCAAGCTGTAAGTCGCCCCAGCAGATGTTCGGCGCGGTGACCAAGACTTATTACGCGGAGAAGATGGGAATTGACCCGAAGAATATCGTCTGTGTCAGCGTTATGCCCTGTACGGCGAAGAAGTTCGAGATCGGCAGAGAGGACCAGAATGCGGCGGGTGTACCGGATGTAGATATCTCCATTACCACAAGGGAACTGGCAAGGCTGATCCGTAAGGTGGGAATCGATTTCCGGAGTCTTCCGGAGGAAGGCTTCGACGATCCGCTGGGAGAGTCTACCGGCGCGGGCGTGATCTTCGGCGCCACCGGCGGCGTGATGGAGGCGGCTCTTCGGACAGCCGTGGAGACATTGACCGGGGAAGAACTGGAAAGTGTGGAATTTACGGAAGTCCGCGGTACGGACGGAATCAAAGAGGCAACCTACCATGTGGCGGATATGGACGTGAAGGTTGCGGTGGCTTCCGGTCTTGCCAACGCGAAGCAGATCCTCGAGAAGGTGCGGGCAGGAGAAGCGGATTATCACTTTATTGAGATCATGTGCTGCCCGGGCGGATGCGTCAACGGAGGCGGCCAGCCGCAGGTACATGCGGATGTGCGCAATTTTGAAGATGTACGGGCGATCCGGGCGAAGGTGCTGTATGACAACGATGCGGCAAAAACGCTTCGGAAATCGCATGAGAATCCTTCCATCAAAAAATTGTATGACGAATATCTCGGAGAGCCGGGAAGCGAGAAGGCACATCATGTGCTGCATACAAGCTATGTGAAGAGAAGTATTAACTAAATAAGTATTTAAGAAGAAATCGGAAGCGGGGTTGCAGCGGCTTCCGATTTCTTTTATGTATTGGTTGCAGTTTACTCGTCAGCCGCTGTCGAGTGAACTGTAACATGTATTGTAGGTTACATGTCACACCCCGACCAATCACCACGCTGATTGGTCGGGAGGATGCACATAAAAGCTGGTATTCAGGCCG
>VSNK01000328.1 GCA_009774255.1 Faecalicatena sp. | reverse complement strand
TCGGAAAAGCGCGGAAATTGTAGATAATTAATATACAAATTGCACAAAAATGTAAAAAAATGTCGAATGCAAAAAAAGAAGAGTTTTCAACTTATCCACACTCAAATCGCTCAAAAACGTGGAAAAAAGAAGATTTCAAAAAAGTTATCCACATTATCCACATAAAAGAACCCCATTTATGTGAATTACTCATAGTTGAAAAAGAACGAATGTTTTGGTGACTTATGATGAAATTCGTTTTTTGTCGAAAAAAGCGAAAAAAATCTTGACTTTTAAGTAGTCAAAAAAGTATTCCCTGAGATAAAACAATTCTGAATATTTCCCGGGTTACTGTATTGGCCGGATGCCTTGCAGCTGAGTGTAAGGCACCGTGTAAACAGTAACTTCGCGGGTTACAGGTCACACCTTGACCAGGCGTGCCCTGTAACTCAGGCCGCCATTTAAAATTGCCTTTGGCAATGGGCGGCCTGAATACCAGCTTTTATGTGCATCCTCCCGACCCATCAGCGTGGTGATTGGCCGGGGTGTGACATGTAACCTTCGCGGTACTAAAGTTAGAATATAGAAGCCATTAGGCTTGATAAATTTAAAATTTGGGATTATAATAAGTAACACTGTAGTTGTTTAAAACAGATACAGAACATGAAAAAGGAGGATAAGAGAAATGGCACAGGTTTCTAAAGATACAACGATTGGAGAATTGTTGAACGTATATCCGGAGGCAGCGCCCATTTTAATGGAAATCGGCATGCATTGCCTTGGATGCCCTTCTGCGCAGGGAGAGTCCCTTGCGGAAGCAGCGATGGTTCATGGAATCGACTCGGATGTGCTGGTTGAAAAAATCAACGCTTCCATGGCAGCAGCAGGAAAATAAAAAGTGCGCGCCCTGACGCACATCGCACCGAGGTGCGGCCGCGGCAGCAGCCATTTTCCTTAGATAGAAAAAATAATAGAACAAAAAATCCGCCCGGAACAATCATTCCCGGGCGGATTTTTTTAAATCTCTGTCAGCCGCTGTACGGCATCTGTCGAAATAACTGTCTCGCAATGTTCTTCCAGAAAGGCCAGAACCGAACCGGAAACCCTTTCCAAAGTGCCATATTCCGAAAGCATATTGCAGATCTTATTAAATTCGTTACTCGTATGTTCTGACTGTGTGAGTGCCAGAATATAAATTTCATTGCCGGCATCACGATATAATGTATTCCGTCCATTGTACATCCGGGAGATCAGCTGAGCCGCCTCTATGACACGGTCGATGTTCTCAAATGAGAACAGCTTTGCAGGTGCCGGTTCCGGCTCCTTTTTCTCTTCCGAAGCCTGAACCACACCTGCCGCAGCCTCCTTGACCTTGTTCAGCAGGTCCAGAAATTCCTCAGCCCCTTCCAGCTTGCTGAACGAAGATTCATGAGGAGAATCCAATTCGCCAAAAGGAGTAAACTTTGAAAATCTTGTATCCAGTTCTTCAGGGTCTTCTACCTTGGTGATAATCAGCACGATAGAATCCGCAGAAGCCGGGATAGCCTCAATCATCAAAGGAATATCATCAGCTTCGAAACCAAAGTCAAATGATGCCTGCTGCATCATATCACGAAATAAAGACTTTGCTTTCTCCGTACCATAAGCCAATTCACTCAATTTTAAATGGCGGGCCGCCAGATCAGCATGTGTCAAAGTGCAACGAATTTGATTTTCATTCAGTTTTTCGATTTTCAATATGATCACATCCTTCTGAATTGATATATTATAATCCCTCCGCCTATATATACCCAAAGGGCAACCTATATATCTTTCTCAACCCTAGTATAAACAATAACTGTCAAGATGTAAAGAAAAAATATAATAAAAAATTTGGAAATCAACAGGTTATTGTTCGCTCCTGGGCCGTGCACCGCGCTGCACGGTCACAGGCCAGTACATACTTGGGCTGGAATCCGGCCTATTGCCGTAAGGCAACTTTAAACAGGCCGGATTCGTTACAGTTCTCCGCCGATGTGGAGAAACAATTTCAGTTATAAACAAATCCACATATCTTATCAACAAGAAACACATTGAAATTATACGGAGAGTTTCATATAATGGCAGGCACAGAGGATAGTATTCCGTGATAAATAAATCTTGCTCATGAAAGGAGGACAGCTTTGATACCTGGTGATTGAAAGGACGCCCTGCACACGCCCGAGTAAGCATATTCAGATCTAAGATCTTATAATCTATTCTGATGATCAAAGTTTCACGGTTCCAGATTCAGGGACAGATTCAGAAAGAGGAACAGGAAAAATCCTGTTATGGTTCGTACTATCTTCCGTCTGCATAAGCGGCGGTATGTCACAGGCACCTTCTTCCGACACACATGCAGACCGCAGCCTATTTATCAGAACCGCAATGAGAGGAGCAGAATAAATGACAGGAGCGGAACAAATGAAAAGAATATCATATGAAAATATGTACACAGAATTGGACGGCTTTGAAAAAAAGGGGGTATGCATTCTGATCGACGGGAAATATGCAAGCCCGCTGCAGGTAGTAAGAGCGCATATGATTCAGGAAGCAGGCAGCTATATGCGGGATTATGAGGTGAATGATGACGGTGATATAGAGACACTTTCTTTTACCAATATCAATAAAAAAAATAAGAAAAGGTGAGAAAACCAGTCATGAACCCCTTATCCGGACGATAATTTATGCCTCGTATATGAAAAAAAGACCGAAAAAGATTAAAATTTTCCCAATTTCCCAAATTACTGATGACGTATAAAAAAAATGTGGTATAATGATCTCGTAATAATCTGCCGTAAGAACAGCAAGAGGGCGAACCTGGCCAGGGGATGACCCGAAGCAGGTTTTCCGCATGGCAGAGTCCGGACAGGAGGGAAGGAATGGACGAAAGAGAAGGGACAGGATTAGATACCACGAGTCAATGGTCCGGTCAGAAACAAGATAAGCCGATCAGGAGCGCGGACAATAACAGTGCTTCGGCCGGACCGGCAAGAATTCGGAAAATAAAAAAATTAGAGATTGAAAGTCTGCGCAGAGCAGGAAGAGCTCAGATGAATGATATGCGCAAAGCAGGAGCCGATGGTACTGCTCCAGGGCACAGCACAGGAGGAACCGGGGCTGACGATATGCGAAACATAAGGACATCAGGAACCGGAGCTGACGATATGCGGAACGTAAGGACATCAGGAACCGGAGCTGACGATATGCGGAATGTAAGGGCATCAGGAACCGCCGGTACACAGGGCGGAAGGGTGCCGGGAAGCAGCGTTTCGCAGAGCGGAAGAGTATCCGGAAGTGAGAATATGCGGAATACGAGAGCGTCTGACACAGGTGCCGGTGCCGCACAGGGCAGCAAGATCCCCGGAAGTAATGCTCCTCAGAACAGCAGGGGATCCGGAGGCGAAAGCGCACAAGGGAGAAGTTCGTCCGCAGGCAGACGGCATCCGAATGGACGAGGGATGAGAAGAAGCAGCCGCGCCAGAAGAAGGCGCAGGAATCTGATCTTCCGTCTGGTATTCCTTGCAGTATTATTGGTGATGATAGCAGGAGGCGCCATTATCTGGCGAAAGTATGGTCCATCAAAAGAGGAAGCAGATTTGAAAGAATATTATGGGCTGGAAAATGAAAACGACCTTGCAGTGATCATTAATAACGAAGTAATCAGGGAAGAAGAAGGACAGGCGTCTGCCGGCAAAATGCTCGACGGGCAGCCCTATGTAGAATATTCCGTCGTCAGACACTATATTAATGAAAGATTTTATTGGGATCCAAACGAAAGCGTCATGCTTTATACGCTGCCGAACGGCAACATATCCGTGACGGTCGGAAGTAAAGAATATACGGAGGTCAATGAAAAGAAAAGTGAAAATTATGTCATCCTGAAGACAGAAGGCCGAACAGCTTACATTGCGCTCCCATTTATACAGCAGTATACGAATATGGATTTCAGTGTATTTGAAAAGCCGGACAGAGCGGCGATCACATGTAAGTGGGGCGAGATTCGGACGGCTGCTCTCAAGAAGAATACCGAGGTACGTTATCAGGGCGGAGTAAAAAGCCCGATCTTGACGAAGACGAAAAAGTCGGATAAGGTTACCGTGCTGGAAGATGAAGGAGACTGGCAGAAGGTGGCGACCATAGACGGATTTGTAGGCTATGTAAAGACGAACGCGCTTAGAAAATCCACTACGGAAACCACATCAGGAAAGTTTATAGAGCCGGAATACAGCAATATTTCCGTGAACCATACCATCAATATGGCATGGCACAATGTGGACAATCCGGATGCCAACAGTTATATGCTGCAGACGATCGCAGATACCAAAGGACTGAACACGATCGCGCCGACATGGTTCAGCATCGCTGATACGGAAGGCAACCTTACATCGATCGCGTCTTCAGAGTACGTGAACTACGCACATCAGTCCAAACTGGATGTATGGGGCGTGCTTAGAGATTTCCATGGAGGTATCAGCTCTTATGACGAGACATATGAAGTATTAAGCTATACCTCCAAGAGAGAAAACCTGATCAACAAGGTGATCGCGGAGGCGCTCCAGTCGGGAATTGACGGGATCAATCTGGACTTTGAACTGATTTCTACGGAGTGCGGCGAACACTATATCCAGTTTATACGGGAACTGTCGGTAAAATGCAGACAAAACGGGCTGGTATTTTCCGTCGATAATTATGTTCCGCAGCCGTACAATGAACATCGCAATCTGAAGGAACAGGGCATCGTAGCCGATTATATTATGATCATGGGATACGATGAGCATACGGAAGGATCATATGAAGCAGGTTCGGTGTCATCTTACGGATATGTAAAGGAAGGAATTGAGAATGCCCTGAAAGAAGTACCCAACAGCAAGCTGGTGGTGGGAATTCCGTTTTATACCAGGCTCTGGCAGGAGACAGACAAGACACAGGAACAGCTGGAAGAAGAACAGGGAACAGAAGCCGCAATGTACTCAAAAAGTGTGACCAGTACGGCTCTGGGAATGGATGAAGCAAGACAGACACTGGAGCAGTATCAGATTCAGGCGCAGTGGGACAATACGACCAGGCAGAATTACGCGGAGTGGGAATCTGATGGCGGCCTCTATAAGATCTGGCTGGAGGACGAAGCATCTTTGGAAGAAAAGATGAAGCTGATTACAAGCCAGAACCTGGCCGGTGTGGCAGAATGGTCGCTTGGCATGGAAAGCTCCGGCATATGGGATCTGATCCTTCAATATATCAATTGAATATAAGGTGAAATCCATTTACGGAGAAATAGACAGGTCAAGATGTATCAGTTATACTCACGGCCGATGAAATCTGCCGTCTCAACAACACACATGTGAAAGAGACATCCTCTTTTTGCATATATATGAAAATATATGCGAAAGGGGATGTTTTTTTTGCGGAAAAAAATAATAATTATTCTAATGATGGCGATGCTGGTCGGCGTGGTAGCCGGAAGCCAGATGCTGGGCGAACGGCTGTACGCGCAGGTAGATGAAAGCGCAGAAAATGAAGAGGCAGATCACCCGGCGGGAGAGGAAACACCGGAAGAAACAGATCACCCGGCGGGAGAGGAAACACCGGAAGAAACAGATCACCCGGCAGGCGAGAAGACATTAGAAGAGGCGGATAGCTTGGCAGGGGAGGGAACATCAGAAGCGGCAGATCACCCGGCGGGAGAGAGAAACACAGA
>VSNK01000327.1 GCA_009774255.1 Faecalicatena sp. | reverse complement strand
ATAGCAATTAAGCTGCCATTCTCCGTCTTTTCAATTCCGCCTAACATCCCGGTCAGGATCTTCTTTGTGCGGTAGGCATTCTGGATCTCGTGCCAGATGAGGTCTGCCTTTGATTGCGCTGTTTCCAGTATAGCGTCAGAATCAAGAGTTAGTACAGGTACGTTTGTGATTGTGTTCTGTTCGTTTTGCATAAATGATCTCCTTTTCTATGACATGATTGAATTTTTATCTAATGGAACCATCTCCGGTTCGTCCGACCATGGGTTATCTAAGCTATCTGATAACAGGTCTGAAAAATCTGGATGTTGAGGTTCCTGATAAACGGGTTTCTGAGTAGTCTGTGTCGGCATTGCAGGTGTTGACGTCCCTGGTGGCTTGCGGGGAGCTGATGTTGAAGCAGAAAAGCCATACCTCTGCCTGCGTGGTTTCGGAGGCGGCTTGGGGAGATAGTCATATTCCTCGGTTTTCCCCTCTTCCCGCCATTTCGGGATATGTTCTGCCGCCTTTTTCATAACCAACTTTTTGGCATCCGGGTGCAGCGTGTAGTCGTATTTCTGTACCTTCAGCACTTTCTGTCCTCTTAGAATAATGAGGGCAGTATCCAGAGGAAGCCGCAGGATCTCATCCAGCGTCAGGAGCTTCCGCTTGCCGATAGACTGGGTTTTCCGGTACTCCGGAGAGTAGTCAGACACCCGCCAGGTATTGAGCTGCTTCGCTTCCGAACTGACACCCACCGTTACGTCTCCAGAACGAGAACTGATAAATTCGGCCGTTACTTCGTCCGTGCATCCTAAGAATAACTGAGTGTCGCAATTCCCTATGATTTCCTGCCACTGGTTAAAGGGATAGCGGTTCTGCATCTGGGGCAGGTTCTGGAAAATGCACGAAATGCTTAAGCCTCTGGATCGGCAGACGGAGATTTTCTTATTTAATTCCAGGATGGCCCCAGTATTTGCCAGTTCATCCGCAAGGATATGCACTGGAACTGGCAGATGCCCATCTACCCCGTGCTTATCCGCAAACCGAACCAGTTTGATAAATACGAAGGTCATAAACAGCGATGACAGGAAGTCAAAGGTGCTGTCCTGATCGGACGTGATGCAGAAGTATGCGCATTTCTGTTTTCCCGGCAGTGTCAGGTCAATCTCATCATAGGAAGTGATCTGCCGGATCAGTTTATTCTGGAACACCTGAAGCCTGGCTCCAAGCCCGATGATTACCCCGGACCGCACCGTATCGCTTGCCTGCTTGTAGATGCAGTAGGGAACCTTTGCCGGGTGGCTCACCGGAAGCAGGTCAAAGAGGCTGTTCAGTTCCTTTTCCGAGCTGAGTGTCAGCAGCTTATATACCTGCCCGATATTCTTGGACTCTGACGGAAAGCCCTGCTCGACATAGAGAACCAACGCCTTTAGCAGGTTTAATTCCGCGTTATCCCAGAAATGATCCCCTTTGGCAGAACCCGTATTCTGGATGATAACATCGGAGAAAACCTGCGCCATAGTCTCCTGGCCGTCAATCTCCATCAGGCAGTTCCATGCATCGGAGTTCTCCGGGTTTACAAGATTAAAGCATCTCACGGTGTAGCCCTCATTTTCCAGATAACCGGCCATGCTTTCGTACAATTCTGACTTTGGATCAGTAATGATTAAGCTTTCCCCGACTCCGCCATTTTTCCCGCGTGCGACACACTGGAAGATCATATTACGGGCAAATGCCCTGGACTTCATAGAACCGCTTGCGCCATAGACGGCAATGTTGCGATTCATGCGTGTTTCATAGGGAAGGCAGACCGCCTTCCCGTTCAGCTTTCCAAGAATTGTCCCCTTTGTTTTTTTCACATGGTCTGTCAGTTCAAGCACTTTATACATCTCATCCGGCGTCATAAATCCAGATGTTCCATAGGTTCCTTTCAGGGAATAATTCAGGTTCCGCTCCTTATCAAAGACCTCTCCGTTCCGGTCAATGCCCATCCGCATCAGCAGAAAGACTAATAGTCCGAGCGCAAGAAGGCAAAGAAAAATCCCATACAGGTTATATGGGAACTGAGCCAGTGCTGATAAGCATGCCATCGGATGCGGGGAGGGAGATTTTGGGCAGGAACCGTTACCGGCGAAGTTGCCGGCATTGGTCCATACCTGGTAGTTACTGATAAATTGTGCAATATAGCCTCCGGCATATAAAGTGCAGAGAAAGATCGGAAGCAGAAAAATAAGTTTCCACCATTTACGGTTCATTTAAAAACTCCTTTCTGAATTTAGCCAGATCAATACTGGAGAAATGTACATTGCTGTCTATATACTTCTCCAGAACCGGAATCTGGAAATCAAAACAGATCAGGTTCCCGGACATGCCAAATACATTCAGCCCTGTATTAAATCGGTTAATCCGCTGCATATCAAAATCGTAGGCGAGCAATGTAGGAATGCCATCCGGGGTTACAGCGTCGTATTCAAACCGAGTGTCACCCTGGCAGGCTTCCAGAACGGAAAGCAGTAGTTGGTTTAACCGTGCTGTCAGCTTTGGATTCATCAGCAGCTTTAATAACAGTTCCCCTTTTGCATTACTGGGGAGGAAATAGAAGTCGTGAAAAGATGTATTCAGCATGAACAGGCCGCGTTGCTTACCTCCAGTACTCTTCATAAGCTGGAATGCCATATCCATATCATTTCCAAACACAATAGCCCGGATATCAGGCTGGCCGTTATAAAGACGGAGCTTCAGATAATGCTGTAGGAAAGCATTTAACCGCACCTCTGCCTGGTATTCCCATTTCATGAGGCTGGAGCCTGTATTATAGACACAGTAAACACAATGCGGCGCCATCAGGATTCCGATACTCCGGGAATTTCGGATCTTCGTTGTTTCATCTCCCAGTTCCTTTATCTCCCTTGATGAATAAAAACAGGGAATGTCCTGTAGGTTCATTTGCTCTTTCGGAAAGCTTTCACTGAAGAGCGGCGGCTTGTCATCCGCAAAGAATGGAATACCTGCATGGGAAAGGGTTACGTATGTCTGTGCTTTCTGATAAAGCCTAAGCCTTCTTTGCGGCTCGCTTCGGACTGCATTGGTCTCTGAATTTCCTGTTAAACAGCATTGGAATCGGAGAGGGTTGTGGGAGAGGAGTAATTCTTTAGCCCGCTTTTTCAGACGGTAGCCGCGGAGCCGGTCTTTGTAATGGAGCCTGATCAGTTTGTCAGCCCTTAACTCTGTAATTAGTTTTTCAGTGTATGCCGGGGTGTCAAATAACCTGGGGAGTTGGTCAGACGGGAACTCTCCGCTTATCCCGATCATCTCTAAAAGTTTATATTTCTGTGTATCTGGTCTTAGCATAAATGTATCACCTCAAAATTGATTTTATAAAATAGTATTACCTTGGCAACATCTGCTTCGGTGAATTTCGTCCATTCTGAAAACAAAGTGCGGGGAAATGAATGGATTCCCCCGCATTTTACCGGTATCGATGTGATTTTTTGAAAATTCACATATTTTCAGATATGGTAATTTTATGTTTTTCACGGTTCACAAGCCATTCGGGAAACCGGTTTTTCTCCATGATCGTTACAATCATCTGATCAGTTTTCCCTAACTCTGTTGTGTAATGGCTGTCGCAATAAAGGCCGCTGTCATCAAGCAATACATACGTTGAAATAACATCCAGTATCGTCTTCAGCTCCAGATTATCATAGTCTTTCACCCGGCGCTTCGGTAGGCTCTGGTCATAAACAAAACAGAAGCAGATGACACATTCTTTATAAGGTTCTATTTCATGGTCTTTGAGAAATTCCTTTAACGCAGCATGCAATGGATCTCGTAAAAATCCCATATTCGTGTGGAGTTTCCGTTTGGGGAGAAGTCCGGGAAGCGTTGCAGAAAAAATTTTGTCTTCGTAAGAGATTTTGATTCCCAGCGCATCTGCAGCCTGTGTCATATAAGTAGAATCGCCTTTGAAATCTGTAAAAAGTACCAGATTTCTTAACTGGCAGGCAATCCGTTCCGCCCGTAATGTGGCATTTGTGCTTAATTCCGTGTAATTAGCCCCATATTTCGCGATATCAGTGGATTTCAGGGCAAAAAGTGTGTTGTTCAGCAGAGCCACTTCGTTCTCTACCTTCTGGATTCTCTGAAAAATAGTTGTTTTGTCCATAATTACCTCGTTTCTTTTGATTTTTGATAGTAGTTTACAGTTCCATTTGGGTTTACCATGCAGTAAGCGGTTACCCCGTCAAGAGAAAGATGGGATGCCTGCTGTTCGGATTCCAGTATGATCAGCCGGTTTGTATCATCTGCAGGAAATCCATTCAGGACATGGCTGATTAGAATTTCCTGCTCTAAGCCGACATAGATGACCTCATAGGCTTCATTCTGTGAGAAAAAGTGGAGTTTTACTGGAAATTCTCCGCTGGTGTGGTAGACAACCGCCTTTTTGAAGTCCAGAAGAACCCAGACGGCGGCAATCATGCCGTAATCCGGGGAATCAGAAGCTTCCGGGCTGTCACATAGGAGGTCGCTGTCCTGGTCATAGTAGATACGTCCCTGCTTGATCAGGCTTGTAATCAGAGATTTCATGGAATCCCTGTTACGAATAAAAAACTGCAGTACCTGTTCGTACTGCAGTGCATGGTAGGTAGTAATGAGTTTTAGAAGACGCTCACCTTCCCCTCTGTAAATTTGGCTTCTTGATTTCATGACGTTCTCCTTTGTTACGTGGATTGGCAGGTCTTTACATAAGCTGTACGTGCAATATGCGTGTCATATACATATAACGTATGTACAGTATACGTATTATCCCTGTATTGTACTGGCTTTTAATAATGATATGCATAGTGTACTTACAGCCTATGTATCAGCCTGCTGTCAATGATCAGTTTACGGGTTACAATTACGGAAGTACGAAAGCTGAAAGCTAAAGCTGCCGTTGACATTCCTTTCCATGTGCTAAAGTAAAAAAACAGCACCCTGTAAAGGTGCTGTGAAAAGAGAAAACTTTAACCAATACCATTTTAACACACGCAGATATACGCTTCAATCGCAGAACCGTGCCAATGAATGTCAATTCTGTGCCAATTCTAAATAATTTCTAAAAATCAGGAACTTTTTGTGGCAAAACAGTGTAAAAAGTATCCATTTTATCTTGAAATGCGGCTACTTGCAAATGCGGCAAGAACCTTTGGTATGTAGCGCTGACTTATATGAAGCTGTTGGTTATTGATTAAAACAATGGTATCATCACAAATGCTGTGAATCTTCTTTAAAGAGACGAGACAGTTTTGCCGACATCTGATAAATCCATATGGTGCCAGAAATTTCTGCTCATCTGTCAGGGAGCCATATTTTTGATATATTCCTTGTTCTGTATGGATTGTAATGGTATGTATTTGTATTTCCAGATAGTAAATATCATCGATTTTAATTCTGGTAACGACGAATTTTGTTTTACAGATGTATTCTGCCTGTGTATTTGAATAAAGTTGCAGAGCCTTTTCTAACCCGGAAAATCCATGCTGATCTAAGAAAGTAGTCAGAGAACAGCATAAAGATTCCTTTTGCACTAATTTCTGTATCCAATCCATATTTACACATCCTTTTAACAGTGTTCTATATATAAAGACAATTAAATTGTCAAAAACTGACGGTATTTGAGGAAATTTAAGATATTTTTTACAATGTGATGTAAAAGGTTGCGGATATGATGTACAAG
>VSNK01000326.1 GCA_009774255.1 Faecalicatena sp. | reverse complement strand
ATTATGAACTGCATCAATATTATATTCCCATCCATTTTGATTACACAGACATTTGTAAGTCTCATCAAAAAGTTCCCATAATCCCGCCTTTATAATTCTACTCTCTACTCTATTTCCTACTTTATCCAATCCTTTAGAAAAAAAGTACTGTAAAAAAAATTGTTTACCAAATGTTTCACCTAAAAAAGTCCCAATTGTGCTTAACATTTTTGCTCCTTCTTTTTCACTTTCTATTAGTCACAATAAGCATGCCTTTTACAGACATATCAATAGTAACGATGTCACCAATTCACCAAAAAACATCTTCCCATATAATACCATAAACTACAAATTTTGCAAACAAACAGGCGAAACTCTTATACTTTCACGCAAAACTCATACTATCACGCAAAAGTCAGTAGTTTTGCGTGATAGTATAAACCACTGCCCAATCGCCATCCTATCAGCGGCATCAAAAACGCAAAAAAGAGAGGTCCACCAACCACTCCGATGAACCCCTCTACGCCCAAAATTCCTTGATTTTAAGCCATTCTTCAATACTTTTGCCTGCGAGTACCCGAATTCCTATGGCATTATTTTTGAATAGCCGCCTGGGCGGCTGTTAGATATTGTTCAGAGATACAGCACATTTTTCGTTCACATAGACGCATAGGGGTCACGCTGGACAAGGGGAGGGGTCAAAACCGTGACCACAGGGGTCACATTCACAGCCAGAGGGGTCAGACCATTAGCCGCAGGGGTCAAAACAGCCACAGAGGGGTCAGACTTGCGACCACTGTGGCCATCCGTAATTGCCGCTCTCATGCTGCCCTGGCGCAGCCCCAAAATCAAACAAGGGATTCCAGCAACACCCAATGTGCCGGAATCCCTTGTTTTCAGCGGTTTTCCCGATATTCTGTCCAGTCCATTTGTATCAAATAAGCGGTTTACATTTCGGTAAAGTGGCGTATGCCCGTAAAACCGTTCTTTTCCGCATAATCCTCTAACATTGCCTTTTGATTGGATATGCTGTTGCTCTCGCCCTGTAACTCGTCATCATGGCTCAACCTCTCATATAATGCTGTTAAATCGTGACTCATAATCAACTCCCTCCTTTCCGCCAGTGTTCGCATAAATGCTATGCTGTGGCTCTTTGTTTATTTTGATTAAAAAGTCTTTTATATTTTATAACTCCTTAGATGTATCCAAACGGCACTTCAAATTTATAACCAACGCCAACAACGCTTTTGATGTAGTCCGGGGAATCCGGCGTGATTTTCAGTTTCTTCCGCAGATTGCTTACATGGTTACTGACTGCCTTGCGAGAGTAGAGTGTCAGAATTTCTGTGTAAGTTATTTCAAGAAATCCTACAAATAGGCATTTTATGAATACTTACAGGAAAATTCTGACACTCCCGAAGAAAAGCTCTTAATTATTTTCTTTTGTCCCTCTGTAATTTCCCCCATATCATAATATACTATTATCTACTCACTTACCACCAGATCTGCCAAATAATCCTCCTGTACCGCAGCTTTCCTGGCATGTACCCTTTTCAATGCTTCTGTTTCCTGTTCTTCCATCAGCTTTTCCATCCTTTCATGGCGTTTCTCCCACCATGATTTTTCATTGTCTGTGTTAAGCGGCGAATCATCTTTAACAGGTATCCCTTCCCCGTAGCACTGCTCCGGCGTTGCTCCGATGACCTGATTCCCAATCATCTTAGAACCCATGAGACCGGTACTGGAATACATGTTCCTTACCATACCCAATACTGTTTTCTCCCACTCCGGATCATTTTTCATTCTCTCAAAACATTCTTCCGTAATTGTCAGAGTTCCTCCCACGCAGGTAGAGCGATACCATCCGCTGACGGGCATTCCCGACATTTCATTCATGAACCACTGTTTGTATTCGTCCATGGTCATTTCTTCTTTGGATTTCTTAGATACGCTGTTGTCATATGTAAAACCGGAATAATTCGGCGGTTGGGAGACTACCATATCCCCCGCCCATGCAGATGAACCGTTTTTTTGAGCCGCATTCTTTTTTTCCGAAGCCCCCGGCGCCTTCTGGGCAAAATTTTTCATACCTGCCGTTTTCTTTCTGCTGCATGCGTAGTCATATGGTTTCATCCCTATGCTGCTTAAATTAGTAATACTCATACCTGTCTCCTTTCCTGTAACGTAACAGTTCAGCCTTCGGCAGAACTGTTACCCTGCAACACCAGTGTTACACTGAACTTGATTTACTCTATATTGTTGCCTTCGTCTCCCCTGAAACCCACCTATAATCATTAAATTCTTTAGCGGACATAATATTATGCTCCCCATCAATCTGGATTACCTCATCGCAAAAACCACGCGCCAGCTCCAGATTATGAACCGAGAACAAAACCATAGCTCCCTCGTCACGCCGCTCTGCCAATATTCCCTTTAATGTCGAGATACTCTCCGGATCAAGCCCGTTAAACGGTTCGTCCAAAATAAAATTCCCTGCCCCGGACAACAGAGCGGCGGCCATGTATATTTTCTGCTTCATCCCCAAAGAATAGTTCGCAATATATGCATCCAGCGCCCCATCGAGCTTAAAAGCCCCCGTCAATCCTCTTTGCAGAATCTCCGCTTTCTCCGGTTTCTGCCGGTACAGTTGGATTATAAATCTCAAATACTCACTTCCGGTAAGATTCAGAAACATCTCCTTGCTGTCCGGGACATAGAAGAGACGGTATTTTGATTCAAATATGCTGCTCTCAATATGATCAATCAAAACCTTCCCTGAATCCATGCATTCTGGCTGTGTAATCGCCCGAAGCAGCGTTGTTTTCCCAATCCCGTTCATCCCCACAAGGGCATAGATACGGCCGCTTTCCATCTGGCAGGATACCCTGTCAAAAATCTTCCGGCTGCCGTAGCTTTTAGACAATTCATGAATCTGTATCATAAAAATCTCCTTTGCAGAATCTCCAGTAACCGTACTCCCCCGCCGCCACTCCGGCGCCTGCCAGACAGGCGAATGGAAGAAGCGGAATAGGAACCCATTTCCCGCCGGACAGAATGATTTCCCCGACTGTTAAACTTGTTGCCGTAATCAATACAATCACTTTACTTATGTTCCCATGGAGCAATTCGTTCGTACTGTTTACGGTCCTGGGCATTTTCAAATCAATACAGACTCCCAGCCACGCACATACATAATTCATCGAAGTGCCATAAAACAGGAGCAGGAAGGTGTTCATAACCGGCGGCCTTTCAAAACCGATCAGGATAAACCAAAATAAAAGTACGGTAATCTCTCCCCACAGAAATCCCTGTATTGTTTTCCATAAAAACAGCCTTCGCCCGGAAATAGGAAGAAACGCATAGCAGGATTTATTGTCATCACTGGAATAGGCCGTACTGGAGATGGTGTTGACCGAACAACAGGACATCAGCAGAAACAGTTCTTCAACACAGGTTCCTTTAAGGCCAAACTGGCTGAAATTGTGTAACAGGAGTCTGGACAGGATTACCACTGTTATAATGTTCTTGATATTGGAGAAGAAAATCAGCTCCTTGTTTCTGGTAACGCGTTTCCACTCCAGCAGAAAATACGGGTGTTTAATATGGGATACGGATGGTTGTTTCTCTGTTTCTCTATGGCGGAAGCTCTGTACATTCAGATATCCCCGCACATACCAATGCTTAGCGGCAAGCTTAAGAACCGCCATTAAGACGGTCATGCCTGTCAATGCTGCGCCCCAGATCCAAAGGATACTCCGTAATTCATATCCCTGCATGGCGGCTGGACTTTGTCCGGTAATGTATCGCTTCAGAACTCCGGCACTGTCAGATAAAAATCCAGGTTTATGAAAACATGAAAAAACTGTATTTCCCGCAAGCCAGGCAAGTATTAGAAAAGAACCGTATTGAAATACAACAAAAGCATATCCCACGATATCACTGGCACAAAATCTGCTGATCAGGATCGAGAACAGGATAACTGCAATATCTAAAGCGACTGTCAGGATACAGCAGAATAGCATTGCCAAAGCCGCCTCTTTCCGGTGATGTGCTTCAAAGAGGAAAAACGGGTAAAGGAATGCGGCACAGATACCCGATTGCAGCAGGAAAACCCTCATTCCCACGACACTTAGTATCGTCCGTACCTCCACCGGATAACAAAGAACCGTTTTAATCCGGCGGTTCATGCACAACTGGTCCGGAAGCTGATAGATTCCCAAAAATGCACAGAACCAGGCCGACAGCAGCGATACCAGCACATAGCTGTTATCTGCTGCCGAAGCCGGAAGATAATGGTTCAGTATGTACCAGACTAAATATCCTATATAAGCACCTATGAAACATAGCGAAGCAGCGACCACCGGATTCACCTTATTATAAAATAATATTTTGCATAAGATACGTTTCATAGGACAGCCTTTCCGAATACAGCCTTCACATCATATTTATATAGGAAACCATCATAGCTGCCAGAAGGATCACAAAGATGGCGCTGTTCATCTTAGACAGGCGGTTCTGCCGGATAAACAGCAGGTTTACAATCAATGCAATCACCGGGAACAGCCATACTCCCAGAACACTGGGAACCGGATAATAGGTTGTACCCGAATGCAGGATGGAAATCTGCTCCGGCAGGAAAAACAGCATAATGCCGGATAATACAAACATCAGCAGAATGATACCAAAATTTACAGCAGCCAGTTTTGCATTGTTTTCCGTAAAGTTTTCACCAAGAATGCTTTTTAATAGTCTCCGAATCATAATATACCCCTTTCTGGATTGCCACTGGATTGATTTATCTTATCAAGTGTAATCGCTCTTTACAAGGAGTAGTCCCTCTTTTGCAGACTGAGGGGCGGTTTTTGCATATGCCCTAAAACAAAATTAGGAAAATTAATCCGAGCTATAATTGTTTCTATCTTGCAGGCATCTGAAATCCGTCAAGCGCTTTGTTCAGATAATCATTAAACGGCTTCATAATACGGAACAACCTCACCGTTTCCTCTATAAAAACCTCGGAATCATTCAGTGTCTCATCTGCCACCGGATACTTCAGATACCAGCTTTTAAACTTCAGGTATTCTGCCTGCGGATGCTCCTTATCATACCCGGCAGGAACATTTTTCAGCGCCGTACCCTGTACCGCAAAATATTTTAGGAACTCAGGAGAATGAATGATTTCTCCAAACTCGTCTCCATGTTCTGCAATATAATCCCGGATCATAACAGTCGCATCCCTGAACATATTCGTAGACAATCCTCCCCTTAGGAAAGACTGTCCGCCCGGCCTGACCATGAGGTAATATCCCACTGGAACAGGCCGCTTTCCCTGAACAGAAATATGCGCACGAAAGGATGGGTTAAACGGTGACCTATCATGGCCAAACCGGGGATACCGAACCAGCTTAAAAATACAGTCTTCCGCCTGATTATACAGAATAGTACTGTCAAATTCCCCGATACGGAAAATGAGCGTCCGCACTAGCTCCTCGAACTGTGTGTATGCCGCTTCACTTTCCACTTTATGTGCATGATACCATTCCCGGTTATTATTTTCACTTAAATCATAAAGATATTTTATGACCAGTCCCATATCCATTGTCCATATCTCCCATCCCTTATTTCTTTACAGCTCTTTAACCGGAAAGAACATATATCCCTTTCCCGTCTGCGGGCAGGTAAAATCATGAACTGCCCCTGCCAGTTGCATGTCATTATCCTCCAGATAGCTTATCAC
>VSNK01000325.1 GCA_009774255.1 Faecalicatena sp. | reverse complement strand
ATCTAAATACAGAGGTAAAAAATAATGCAGGAAATAGATTTAAATCACAAAACAATTTTGATCACAGGAGCAGCGGGCTTTATTGGAGCAAATTTAATTTTGCGTCTTTTGTCCGATATAGAAGACAGTACGCTTATAGGAATTGACAATTTTAACGATTATTATGATCCGGCTTTGAAGCAATATCGGCTTGAAAAGATTTATTCCGCACAGGCTTCAAGTGCATCAAATAAATTCAGATTTATAGAGGGTGATATAGGTGATAGCAGCACGGTATATTCCCTGTTTAACACTGTCGCACCATCTATTGTAGTCAACCTTGCAGCCCAGGCAGGCGTCAGATATTCCATTACAAACCCGGATGCTTACATTCATTCAAACCTTATCGGCTTTTACAATATATTAGAAGCCTGCCGCAGTCTGGGAGAGCATTTGGAGCATCTTGTATACGCTTCCAGTTCATCTGTGTACGGCGGCAATAAGAAGATTCCATTTCAGGAATCTGATTTTGTAGATCATCCGGTTTCACTTTATGCAGCGACAAAAAAATCCAACGAGCTTCTCGCTCATTCCTATTCCAAACTTTACAACATACCAAGTACCGGACTCCGTTTTTTTACAGTATATGGTCCTGCAGGCCGGCCAGATATGGCGTATTTTGGTTTTACGGATAAGCTTCGGAGAGATGAGAAGATCCGTATTTTCAACTATGGAAACTGTAAACGAGACTTTACTTATATAGATGATATTGTAGAAGGTGTGACTCGAGTGATGGGAGGTCCGCCGGAGAAATCAACAGGAGAAGATGGTTTGCCGATTCCGCCGTACAGTATCTATAATATTGGAAATTCTAAACCTGAAAATCTTATGGATTTTGTTCGAATTTTGTCTGAAGAACTGGTTTTAGAAGGTGTTTTGCCAGAGTCTTTTGATTTTGATAGCCACAGAGAATTAGTTCCAATGCAGCAGGGAGATGTGCCGATTACGTATGCGGATACGAATAAATTGGAAATGGATTTTGGCTTTTGTCCATCCACGGATCTGCGGACAGGACTTAGAGCATTTGCCAAATGGTACAAAGAGTATTATAAATGCTGAACAGCGCGGCAAAAGATTGTAATCAACAATTTGGAATATGGCAGGCCGCTAAGAATTTAGAAAAATAAGGAATCGCAGGATAATAACGATAAGGAGCATACGAAATGGACGAAAACTTGGAAAATCACATAGACGCTTTACAGACACAGAATGGATATCATATTGCCGTGGCAGGGACAGGATATGTAGGGTTGAGCCTTGCAGTTCTTCTTGCGCAGGACAACCGAGTGACAGCCGTAGACATTGTGCCGGAAAAGATTGAGCAGATCAACCGCCGCATCAGTCCGATTCAAGATGAATACATAGAAAAATATTTAGCGGAAAAAGAGTTGGAGCTTACAGCCACTCTTGATGCTCACAATGCGTATGCGTCCGCAGATTTTATCATTATCGCGGCACCGACAAATTATGATCCGAAGAAGAACTTTTTTGATACAAGTGCCGTGGAAAATGTGATTGAGCTGGTCATGGAGAGCACCAAAGAGCGGAAGGAAAAGCCGCTTATGATCATCAAATCTACGGTACCAGTAGGATATACGGAGTCAATCCGTAAAAAATACGATATTGACAATCTTATTTTCAGTCCGGAGTTTCTTCGGGAAAGCAAAGCACTCTATGATAATCTTTATCCGTCCCGCATTATTATTTCAACAGATGAAAGTAACCAATGGCTGGATGTAAAAGCCCATATATTCGCAGAATTGTTAAAAGAAGGTGCGGAGAAGGAAGGTATTCCGATGCTTTTTATGGGATTTACCGAGGCGGAGGCTGTGAAGCTTTTCGCAAACACGTATCTTGCTCTTCGGGTATCCTATTTTAATGAACTGGATACCTATGCGGAAACGAAAGGGCTGGATACGGGCAGTATCATAAAAGGGGTGTGTCTTGACCCGCGTATCGGAGATCAGTATAATAACCCTTCTTTTGGTTACGGTGGTTACTGTCTGCCGAAAGATTCCAAGCAGCTTTTGGCAAATTATGAGGATGTACCTGAGGAATTAATTAGGGCGATTGTGGAGTCGAATCGTACCCGCAAAGATTTTATTGCCGACAGAGTTTTGGAAAAGGCAGGATACTATACGGCAAATTCTATGTGGAATACGGAAAAAGAGCGTCCTATTGTAATCGGTGTGTATCGTCTGGTAATGAAATCAAATTCTGATAATTTTCGGCAAAGTTCTATCCAGGGCATCATGAAGCGGATCAAGGCAAAGGGGGCTACCGTAATTATATATGAGCCGGCACTTGAGGATGAGAGTACTTTTTTTGGAAGCCTGGTTGTAAATGATATTGAAAGATTCAAAAGCGGAAGTGACGCTATAATAGCAAACCGTTATGACTCTGTATTAGATGATTGTAGGGACAAGGTCTATACAAGAGATTTGTTTAGGAGAGATTGAGTAAGAAACAGTAGAAAAAAGCCGGAAGTTCTTGAAAATCAAAGCCTCCGGCTTTTCTATTGCATGTGGATGGCGGACTTTGAATCAGTATCGCTACCGCAAATCCCCCTTATTCGCGATCAACTCAATCTCCGCGGCTCCATAAAATCCCGGATGCCACTGGATTTCTACTTGTTCCAGACCATCTGACATAGGATACCACCTCCTTCAGATCGCACTATCGGGCTTTTTTTCATTTTATCAGCTTTTTCATTCTGAATCAAGTAAAGAAAATGGATTAGGAAAGTTCTAAGTTCAATATAATAAAAAGGATACACATTTTCATGGCTGGTCCGGTAAGCCAAATGACAATACCCGACAATGTATCTGTTTGGTTCTTATGCCCGTGGAGAAGCAAATGATAATAGTGATGTAGATATTTTTATTGACAAAGGTAATTTAAAAAGTTTGATTCAATATTACAATTTCGTGGACGATGTCATTTGGATGTAGTGACGACAGGAATACAAGATAAGGATTTTTTGCAGGGAATCAAGAGGGAAGGTGTTTTGTTATATGAACGAGAGAGATTTAAAGGCAATAAATAAGATGATAGGATATTCATGGCTGGTTCGGACGCAAATCAGCCATGATGTTGACTTTTAATTATATGGTGTATTGTCCCATTTTTCTATTTTACAAGAATGCTTTTTATTTTTTGTGTCATAGCTGATACCCACCAAAAGCACATCGCCGCCATAATCTAGAAAGCCCTGAGGATAATTCTTCTCCTTTATCTGTCTGATCGCCCCGTCCTCTGTCTTATTCCATTTCAGTTCAATCAGAAGAATCGGCATGGAGGAGCCTTTTTTGGGAATAAATACCACATCAGCATAGCCGATGCCGGATGCCAGTTCTTCTACCTTCATAAATTCATCCATACAGCTGATATAAGCAAAGCGTATGGTACTTCTCAGAGCTTGTTCATTGTTGTAGAAAACAGGTGCCGTACCTGCGCTGTGAACTTCCTTGATGGCGGCGGCAACAGCTTCCTCATTCATGCTCAGAGTCTGTTCCAGAAGAATATCCGAGTTTCGGATCAGCCTTGCAATCTTCTGATGTCTGCCCATTGTCACTGCACGGATAAATTCCTGCCGGACTTCCTCATTGGGAATAAAAACGCGTTTCGCATCGGTATCATATGCCAGATAGCCCAGATGTATCAGCAGGGTAAGGACATCATCCTTCCGTTTCATTGTGGTCATGTCATTCTGGAAGGTCCCGGTATCAATCCGGATATGAGCCCCTCCAAGCATCTGGACAATTGCCTCTTTTAATCCGTCTTCATTCAGGTCGATATAGATTTTCAGTGATTCATAGGTCTCCGACTGGGTCCAGTAATTTCCGATCCGATTTCTTGCCAATGCGTCTATGACTGACTTTGGGCTGTAAATGTGCGTATGATTACCGAGAATATAGCCGTCATACCACTCACGAACCGCAGAAAAGCTAAGTTTTGAGTTTTCACACAATTCCCGGACTTCCTGCTCTGTAAATCCGGTAAATTTTTCCAGTGGTTCCGGCGCAAGCATGGTATATTCATTAAAATCGGTCATTGCCGATTGTGTACCGTATTTTTTGATCGGCAAAATGCCTGTCAGATAGGCGGCCTCGACGATCTTATCTGTCTGGCCGCTGCTCTTGAACAGGCCGCGCAGGAGCTGGATATACTGCTCATGCAGCGTATGGTCATTTTTCGCTTCACGAAATAATGCGTCCCATTCGTCAATAATTATGATAAATTGATTTCCCGTAGCCTCGTTGATCACTGCAAGGGTTTCCGGAAGCGTACGCGCCTGCTTTACATCCGGGTAAAGCTCGCGCAGTTCCTCTGTCACCCTTGCCTGCAGGTTCGATACCGTATTCCGGATATGATCCGCTATGGAAATAAACCAGGTGATATCCAGGTATATTACATGATGCCGGTTTAAATGTTTCTGATAGGAGCTGTCCTTGGCAATTTTTAAATTGGCAAACAGGCCGCTGGAATCACAGCTTTTATCATAGTAGGCGCAGAGCATCTGGGCGGCATAGGATTTCCCAAAACGGCGCGGTCTGCTGACACAGGTCAGCTTCCGCTTCGTGCCTAATGTGCCGTTGATAAATGCGATCAATTCGGTTTTATCTACATACGTATCCCGGATTGCCGCGGCAAAGCCCGCATTGCCGGTATTCACATAATTTCCCATAGAGTGTACCCCCCCCTCTGCCTGTTAGTGTAGTATACATAATTATTCTGTTGAACGCAATACCCAATCCGGAATCTTTTTAATTATTAGTGAAGAAGTGTTACTATTCACGGTGCCTTGCACCCTGCTGCAAGGCATCCGGCCAGTAAAATAGTGGTTGCCGGCAACCAGCCCCTTGCCGTCAGGCGACTTTTCAATGGGCTGGATGCGTTACAGTCCGCGGCCGGTTAGGCCGTGAACTGTAACTAAGGGTTACTGTTCACGGGGCCTTGCACGTCGCTGCAAGGCATCCGGCCAATAAAATAGCGGTTGCCGGCAACCAGCCCCTCGCCGTCAGGCGACTTTTCAATGGGCTGGATGCGTTACAGTTCGCGGCCGGTTAGGCCGTGAACTGTAACAACTAAGGAGTTGTAAGGTTATAGTCCGGATGTTATATGAGTTGTTAAAAGTGAATAGATATGGTAGAATCCTAATATGCAGTAATCATGCTACAAGGTGGAGAGATGGTACACGACGGAAGAAATCGCTGAACTGCTTGATAAGATAGCCGAAGCGAAAAAGCAGGAGTCATTTCATAGATTGTTTGGATATAAAAGGAGTTAGTATGTGTTATACAATTGAAGAAATAAAAGAAAAAACGGTTCCTCTGGCAAAGGATTTTGGAATACAGACAATGTATCTGTTTGGCTCCTATGCCCGTGGAGAAGCAAATGATAATAGTGATGTAGATATTTTTATTGACAAAGGAAATTTAAAAAGTCTGATTCAATATTACAATTTTGTGGACAAGATTGAGCAAACTCTCGGATGTCATGTGGATGTAGTGACGACAGGGATACAAGATAAGGATTTTTTGCAGGAAATCAAGAGGGAAGGTGTTTTGTTATATGAACGATAGAGATTTAAAGGCAATAAATTAGATCGGTTATTGTAAAGATATCAAGACACTGATGAAAAAGTATCACTATGATTTTCAATTGTATATGATAGATATTTC
>VSNK01000324.1 GCA_009774255.1 Faecalicatena sp. | reverse complement strand
GAATATAATTTTATTTACCAGCCGTCTGCATTTCCGCATGCTTTTAAATCTACTCTGGAGTAGTTACGGAATGATAAAACCTAACCGTTAGGGTCATTCAAAAAAATGCTTTAATTATCATCCCTAACCATAGGGCCATACCACATTTCGTATAAAACACAGAACCTAACCGTTAGGGTGACAGCAAAAAAATCCACCCCTTTGCGAAGCGAACTATAAATGGATCAAAAAGCTGAACCGTAACGAAATATTTTCTCAAACATACATATGAATTGACAATTTGACACATGATTGGTATACTTTAGAAAACTTGTTTTTTGAGCCCGGATGACCTTTGGTTTTCCGTTTCTTTCAATCCCTAGCGATAGGTGAAATAAGTTTTGATATACTATGTAGGCAGACATCCATTGATGTCTTTTTTATTTTAAAAGGAGGAAAACATGAACGAAACAACAAATCTATTTATTATGCTTGGACTTATTGAGGATAAGCCAGATAAATCCAATGAAGGTCAAGAAGAGAAGGATTGTATGAATTACCTGTCAGAAGGGGAAAGAATACTATCATTAGCAAGAAAGAAAAAAGAACGGGCCATTTTTAAAACTCATAACCTAACGGTTAGGTTGTGTGATTTAAAATATCCCCGACTTGATGTGGAAGAATACAAAGCCAAGCAGCAAATACAAAGTGCTATAGAAAGAGAAATTAAAAAAAATCTAAAAGAAATAAAAACAGAGGAATGTCTAAATAGCAAAGGCATTCCTTTTTTATTGCACTTTGTTAATAAAAACTATGGCTGCGAAATCGAACCTGCATCCGACTTATTTGAAAAAGGACTAGCCAGGGATGTCAGCCGGTCGCACATTATTTTAACAGTTAAAGTAAAAGACACAATATTTTATCTTCCATGCAGTCCTGGGAAACGTTTCTCAAACGGCAGCTATCATTACAAATCAAATCCTCGTCATTTCATCCATATGTACCATGCCGAAAACTTTTTTTATCCTTTGTTCGGAATAAACTGGCTTAACCAGCTGAAAATGGATTCTTTTGACGATCCGGATATCGAAGATACCATGAAGCACCTGATTCGTGACTTAGTATCAATATTGGAAAATTATAAATGGGATATGACTGATCTTCCAAAATGGTTTTCCAACTATCTGATCGATTGTGGTTATCAGGAGGATACAATACATAACTGTTATATCAAAGCAGCCGGTTCCGAAAGCAAACCGGCAACACTCTATAAGGATTATTTCAAAAGCCATTCCGAAGTGTTTAACCTACTTTCTTTTGTATATGGGGATTCCTATCTGTCTTATGATATTTTACTAAATGTTTCCGGGAAATCTGCCATGATAGACCTGCCTTACTATTACAGAGAATACATATTCATGACATTAAGGCACTATATCGCAAACATACATGATCTTGCAGAGGAAGAAAAACATCGAAATAAGCTAAAAAGGATAGTCGCACGTGCCTACCAAACCAAGAAAAATATTCCAAAACACGTCGTACATAAAATGAAATCTTCAGAATTAAACACATATTTCGGCTTTATCGAATTTGACGAAGATGTAGACCTGAATCTTGTTTATTCCATAACGGAAGAATTCAAGTAATTAATTCAAAATATTTTTAATGGTTATATAAGCAAAAATATTGCTCTGCGTTTTCGGAAGCTTGGTAAACACCATGCAACTGGTCTGTATTATCCCTCCATCGATACTATGGTAGTTGATTTCAGACATCCAACATCTTTTATCCATGAATATTTTCATATGCTCGATGATATGCTCGGCGACCTGTCCATGAAATGTGAATTTGACCAGGTTGCACTGCAATATCAGCAGCTTCTGATATCTTCTGTAGAAAAAGAACGCGAAGATGGAAAGGAAATTCTGCCAAAAAAGGGAAAATATAATCTTAACTATTTTCTAAGGAAGTGTGAGATTTTTGCACGATGTGGCGAAATACATTTATTCCGCAATCTTCACATTGTCAGTTCCATTCTAAAGCCTGAAGAAACCCATTATTTCGCTTACCCGGATGATGAAATCCTAAACAATATGATTGGGGAATATTATACAAACTTATTAGACAGAATGGAAAATATATCTTATAAAACGGGAGAAGATGTATATGAAAAAGATCTACATATCGCATCTGTCTGAACATCTGGCAGAAGAACTGGAAGATGAGTTTTATCTAAAGGAAATTGCCTTAAGCTACACAGAAGGAAATGGAATTCCATATCTGTTCCTGAAACTCCAGGATAAAACCGGCGTTATCTACGGACGGATATGGGAAAATAATATAGACGAGCGATACCTTCATTTTAAAGGCAAAGTCATCAAAATATGGGGCGAGGTGCTAAGAAACTACAAGAACCAGTTAGAATTTACGATTCAAAAAATAAGCCCTGTAACCGAGTATTCACTCAGCAGCTTTATTGATGGTTTAAATGAACCGGAAAAAGAATATTATTTAAACCTGCTGGATAAACAGAGCAGCTTAGTCACACATGCCCCCTTCCGTGAACTATTAGATCTGGTATTGAAAGGGCAAAAAAACAGGCTGGCTGAAACTCCTGCCGGCCTGACCTGTTCGGGCGCATATAACGGCGCCCTGCTCGTCCAGACCGTATCTGTCACAAGCATTGCAATTCAGATTATACGTTCACAAAAGATGTACGCATACCATCCGGACCTCAAGATTCCATATCAGGAAGACTTGCTAATCACTGGCTCCCTTCTGTTCGGCATCGGAATTACAAACCTTTATACGCCTTTTCCCGAAGCGGAAAAAGTCAGTGAGTATGCGCTGCTCCCTAAAGATATCCTAAGCATACAAATCATCGAATCATATATAAAAGAAATGAAACACCATATTTCGACAGAAGATAAAAATCTTCTTTATAATGTGATCCAAACTGCTTATAAAAAGGAAAGATGGCAGGCTATGAACCGGGAAGCATTAATATTGAACCTTGCATACACATCTTATTTGCAGATCAGTAATATGGAATTTTATATGACAGAAAACCAGCAGAAAAGTGGGGCAGTATACGTTTCAAAACTCAATAACTATTTATATTTGTCTAAAACGAACCTACAAGGAGGAATTGGAAATGCACCAACATCTATACATAAATAAAGATACAATGGACGAGATTGAAAATTATCTCTCACTGACCGAACCGCCGGGTATTATACTACAGGGTATTCCAGGGCTTGGGCAAGAGCTTGCGGCAAGATATATAGCTGCAAAGCTTCTAAAGTGCCAGGAGTCAGACTTAGAAAAAAATCCCGACTATTACCAGACAGCCCAATCGGCCCTGAAAGTAGATGATATTGAACAGCTTCTCGAAGCGAGCCATCGTAACAGTATTGAAGATGTAAAAGTATTTATTCTTTTTTGCGCCCATACTATATCGAGGACAGCACAAAACCGTCTTTTAAAACTATTAGAAGACAGAGCTTCAAGTAATAAGCTGATTATTGTCTCGGAAAAAGACAGCCTGCTGGATACCATCAAAAGCCGCTGTTATTCTGTCCTTTTTCACCCGCTTAGGGAAGAAGAGATGGAAAAATATCTGAAGGAATTAAAAATTGATAAGGATTGTATCGGCTTCGTAGGTTTTTTAACGGAAAATGCTCCTTATTCCATTACTGCATCTATGGAAGGGATAAAAGAATACATGGACTGCTACAGGAGGATCCGTCAGATAACTCTCCGGGAAAATTTACTGCAATTACTTCATGTACTGAAAGAAAAAGACGATAATGAATTCTTCAAAAATCATGAAGCACATCCTGTATGGAACATACGTATGCTCTTATATCCTTTTTATCAGTTTTTAGCAGAATCTCCCGGGAAAGTTCCCAGTAAGGGATATCCCTTCCCGGATACGTTATATACAAGATCACAAGCATTAGAAATCATGGAATATGGACTGGAGCATCTATCCATGGCTCAACGTTCCTATACAAAAAACGATTATTTCAATCTGATACGATATATAATCCAAATAAAATAAAAGGAGGAATTTTATGTTATACTCAACATACAGGCCGCAAACATTCAAAGAAGTAGTAGGGCAGGAAAATAATATCTTAACGCTGAAAGAACAGTGTAAAACAAAAAAATTTGATTCTGCCTATCTTTTTGCAGGCCACAGGGGAACAGGAAAGACGACCATTGCACGTATCCTTGCAAAAACAGTATGCTGTGAGGCCCCAAGTGAAAACGGTCCCTGCAATCAATGCAAAAACTGCAGGTCGATTCTGGAAGGAAAAACATTAGACTGTATTGAAATGGATGCGGCATCGCATAACTCTATTACAGATATAAAGGAACTTATTGTATCAGCCCAGTATATGCCTACCATATTGCCGAAAAAGATATATATCATAGATGAAGTACATAATCTTTCAGCAGCTGCATTTGACGCACTCCTGAAAACAATCGAGGAACCGCCGGAACATTGTCTGTTCATACTCTGTACGACAGAAATGCATAAAATTCCTGCAACTATACGTTCCAGATGTTCTATTTACCAGTTCCAGACTATATCAATTGATGTAATCTGCGGCAGACTGTCCTTCGTTTTAGCTGAAATGGGAAAACAGTATGAGGATGATGCTATAAAGCTGATCGCAAAACAGGCTGACGGGTCTATGAGGGATGCCCTCAGTATCACAGAAAAGCTAATGATATCCTGTGAAATAGTAACAGTAGAGCATGTGATGAAATCCCTTTGCCTTATGGATAGCGAGGTTGCTTTGCAGATCATGCGTTCGATTGTAAATGGTGACGGCAGGCAGGCAATCCTCATGCTTCAGAGGATCTGCGAAGAAGGAAAAAATTTGGTGCAGCTGGTCGAGCATATACTCCAATGCTGTACGGATGGGATCGTTCTTTCTGCATCATCTGGAACTGCAGCTTTATATAATACAAAAGAATATCAGGATGCACTGTATGAAATAATTAGTTCCTGCCAAATTGAAATATTATTCTGGTATGTGGAGCAATTCAGTATTCTTCGTGAAAAAATAAGGAACAGTCTGAATCCTTATATGGACGTCCTTGTATACCTGATCAAATGCTGCAACATAAAACTCCCCCAAAGTGACACAGCAGTGTTGCTTCAACGAATCAGTGTTTTGGAGGAAAAAATACTCAGTCATGAATGCGGTTCTGTGCATAAAGAAGATTCCGACAAAATTGAATTAAACGATAACATCGTCAATGATTCCGATGACAGTTTTCATACAGGCTCAGACATGGATGAAAATCCATTTACAGTTGACACAGAAACATTTGAAAATGAGCAGGCCGGCCTGGTTCCAGCACAGGATGTGAAGGAAGAGACCGATGACGGAATGGATGATTATATACTAAGCTTACTCGGAGGTCATCTTTAACTCTGCTAATCTTCCTGCTGTATGGTATGATTATAGCTATATATTTTCCCAGACAGGTTACTATAAATGGAAATATAAGAATGCGAAGAGAAAACATTTCTTATTTGCAACCATTCTGGAATGCTGTGAAAGAACGTCTGATTCCTATTCTTTTAAGACAAATCTGTATCCTGTATACGTGATTGCAGCAAAATATATCGATGTCTGTGGGCTGTTTTTTTGTAAAATCGAATATACACGTTAAGTAGTTCAGAATACCTCATCTATGATTATGGGGTATTCTGAAAATAAACTATAAATTAATGTAAAAACGTGTTATACTAAAATCGTTCTATGGATCTGATAAGATTATTCTGTGGATATATGTATGGG
>VSNK01000323.1 GCA_009774255.1 Faecalicatena sp. | reverse complement strand
GTCGTATAATAAGGAAATCCTTGCAAACGATTTCAAGGAGCCATAGGGACATTTACAGAGCACCGGAGAACTCTGCCGCTCAGTATATTTTGTACGGATAGCGCAGTAAATGCGCTATCCTGCGCAATCTGTATCAGTTTTTTCTACAGCGCCTTATCTTTATACTACTTTTTCAAAATCGGACGCCGGATGCTTGCACAGCGGGCAGATGAAATCCTCCGGCAGTTCCGCTCCTGTATATTCATAGCCACAGATCCGGCAGCGCCATATCGTCTGTCCGTCCTTTGTCTTTCCGGCAGCCTGCGGTTTTGGCTTGATGTGATTCTGATAGTACTCATAGGTTACGGATAAAGTCTCGCTCAGGACCTCCATATCCGTGATTGTCCCTATGAACATGGTATGAGAACCCAAATCTAGTGTTTTTTCCACTTTCACGGAAATATACGCATTCGTACCCTCCGTGATATACCGAATACCATTTGCCCCTGTCTGACAGCCTGAAAATCCGTCAAATTTATCTGTGTCTCTTCCGGACTGGAATCCGAATCTTTTGAAGAGCTCAAAATCTGCGTCCTGACTGATGACGGATACGGTAAACGCTCCCGTCCGCATGATCATTTCGTGGGTAAAATTCGCTTTATTTACCGCGATACTTACCTGGTTCGGCTCGGATGCTGCCTGAATGGCCGTGTTAATAATACATCCGTTATCCTTTCCATCCATCTTTGCTGTCAAAACAAATAATCCGTAAGTCAACTTGTACATTGCTTTTTTATCCATAGACCTTCTCCTTCGCTTCTGTAAATTATGGTAACTACTCAGGACAGTTACCATAATTCTATATTACACCATTTTTCAGGAACTGTCACGAAGAGTATGATTGCCAGGCGAAAAAAACCATTTTTTATATCCCGTAATACTTCCGGATTGCCTGCGCGGCATACTCCGAACAGCCCTCCCCATACTGGCTGTCCGTTACCTCTGCCAGCTTCTGTTTCTGCAGATATTCCTTTGCCAGATCCAGCAGGATATTTCTCGCATTATCTAGCATAAACAGCTCCTTATAAATTTCCGCAAGCTGCTTAACCGTATTTCCCGCAAGCTCATCATCATCCGTTTCTTTTGCTTTCATGAACTGCCGATAGATCTTTGCAATTTCCTCCTGAGGCTTCTCAAATCTCCCGACGCTCCCATCGGACTGTAGTATTGCTCCCAAAGCCTTCCCCTTGCCGCCGTACCAGCGAAATATATCTGCCATGACCTGTTCATTCTGAAAACCTGCTGTCAGGTACTCCCGATATTTCTCCATACCGCCATGTTGTTTCGCCTGCTCTTCCAGGCCCTCTTTTGACATACAGGAAAATGTATGATCTAAGATTGTCTGTATTTCCTCATTACTGAATCCTTCAAAACTCATTGCATTGTCTCCCTTCATGATATCAGTGATCAGTTCGATGATCCCGTTCAGCCGATTTCGCTTCTGCTCCAACAGGGATTTCTGCATCGATAAAGTCTGCTTTTTATCATAATCCGGGTTATCCATGATTTCCCTGATGTACACCAGCGGAATTTCCAGTTCCCGGAAAAATATAATTTCTTGCAGCCTTTCGATAGCCTTGTTGTCATATAAACGATAGCCCGACTCCGTAAATGCAGTCGGTTTCAGCAGACCGATTTCATCATAATACCGCAGCGTCCGAATACTTACCCCGGTAATTTCGGACACTTCCTTTACGGTTCTCATGGTTTTGTTTCCTCCTTATTTAAGGCAGCGCTGTCTTATCCTTTATACTAAACCATTACGCTGCGGAAGAGTCAAGCGCCTTTTAAAGATGATTACAGTTCACGGCCGGTTAGGCCGCGAACTGTAACACTAATAGTACTCGTCCGAAATTTTTTGCATATTGACAAAGACATCTTTTTATTGTTATACTGTATAATATAAGTATAACAGTATGACAGTATGACAGCATACGATATGATGCCATGGCCATGGCACTATGATGGCATGGGAAAATAATGGAAGGAGGCGCTGAGGGATCATGGAATTTGATAACGAAAAACCGATCTATATCCAGATTGCCTCCCTCTTGAAGGAACAGATTGCCAGCGGCCAGTACAGGGCAGGGGATAAGCTGCCGTCTGTGCGCGAGGGGGCCGTGCTATTCGAGGTTTCCGCGCTGACCATGCAGCGGGTGATGCAGCAATTGGAATCCGAAGGGATCGCCTTTTCCCAAAAAGGGATCGGATACTTTGTACGGGAAGAGTGTGTGGGCAGCCTGCAGGCAAAGCTGACAAGGAAAAAAACAGGGGAATTTGTGCGGACGATGAAAAACTGCGGCCTGTCTCTGACAGAGGTTCAAGGCCTGGTGGAAGCAGAATGGGAGGGCGTATCAGATGAAAAATAAGCGCGGGCAGTCCGGGGAGCTTTTGATGGAGCTGCGAGGTGTGGGAAAGTCTTTGGATTATAAAATCATACTGAGCCGCCTGAATGTGAAGATTCCGCGGAACCGCATCATCGGCCTGGCGGGTAACAACGGTAATGGAAAGAGTACGCTCTTAAAGCTGATGGCCGGAATCTGGAGGCCGGATGAAGGGAGGATTATTCGGTATACCAGCAGGATCTCCTATCTGATGCCCAGGGATATTTTTTATGACTGGATGCGCGTCAAGGATGCGGTACAATTTTATGCTTCCCATTATCAGAATTTCGCGGCTGAAAAAGCCTGGAGTTTCATTGAAAAGGCCGGTTTAGAAAAAAAGGTGCCGCTTCGGACGATGTCGGACGGGCAGCGGGAATTTTTGATGCTGGTACTGGCAATATGCGTGGAATCCGAGCTGTATCTGCTGGATGAACCTTTGACCGGAGCGGACGCGGCATTTAAGAAGGATGTACGTCGGTTTTTGATGAAATATCTGCCCGAAGGTGCGACGATTGTGATGGCAACCCACCTACTCCGCGACTTTGAACAGTTATTTGACCGGATTCTTTTTCTGGATCACGGGGGAATTGTGGAGAAGGATACGGAGGAACTTCGGGAAACCTGCGGAATGTCCGTGGAACAGTATTATCTGGAACGATTTCGGAGATGAGTGATATCCATATGATACGAAGCAATTTCGGAAGTGAGTGATATCCATTATGATACGGAGCAATTTCCAGCTGTGCGGTTGGAGGCTCCAAGGAGCCTCCAACCCACTTATCCAAAATATCAGTTTTATTGCAATAAATTGCATAAAACTGATATTTCGGATTGCAACCGTACAGCTGGAACAATTATGAGAGTGCGTGTTTTCGTCAGAACAGAGAGAAGGAAGGAGGCATATTATGACATATGGACAAAAAGACTGGAGCCTGACAGAACAGGTAAAACGGGCTTTGGGATGGGAGGCAAAGAAGCTCTTTTATAAGCTGTATATTCCGGCCGGTATATTGCTGGGAGTCCTCCTGCTGATCGGGCTGCTCCCGAAGGCCGTCTGTGATTTCCTGCGGAGCCACGCTTTAGGGGTGGTTGCAGTTGTCAATATAGGTCTTGTTGTTTTCCTGATGCTAGGAATGGTGCTACCGGTGGTTATCCTCGTGATTCCCTATAAAGACCGGCTGCATCCCTATGAGCAGACAGGAGACTTATCGGAAAAAGCCAGACTCCTGGCCAGGCTGCTGCTGGGTATATCGCTGTTTGTAGCGGTGATCCTGGCCATGCATCTGGCCTCCGTTCTGATGGAAAAGTTTGCCACCGAATCCATAAGCTGGCTCCATTGGAATGATACATTGGGATTTTGGAAAATGCTGATAACCGGCGGGTTCGTACAGCCCCTGGCCATCCTGTGGATCTTCCTGCGACGCCTGGACAGGAATCAGGAATATCAATATGTAAGATCCTTCTTCCTGGGTGAGCTTTTGAGCGAGCTCATCCAGGCGGCAGCGGAGCTTGCGTTTCTGCATTTTACTCCGGGGAAGGAGCCTCCAGTGTGGCTCCTGGAAGGAGTCTGGTATCTGGTCATGCTGGGAAGCGCGGGAGTGCTCTTCCGGCTCAGCCTGGATCTTTCCCGCGCTATATTTGGCGATGAAGCCTGAATCCTTCCCGAATCATTTCCCGCGCTATATAAGGTGATGAAGCCTGAATCTTTCCCAAACCATTTTCCGTGCTATCATCTGGTGGTGAAGCCAGGTCTTTTGAAGAGCGATATCAGGCTACGGCCTGTCTTTTTACCAGATTCAGCGCCCTCGTGAAAGGCGGCAGGGATATGATGATCAGTGTCACGATTGCCTCGGTGCCAAGGTAGCTGCCCTGGTACTGGGTAGAATACACCCATGGATTCATGCCTTCCGGCGCGTACGCGGCAAAAAAGATCACCCCGGACAGTGTGGAGAAGACAAAACGGCCCAGCACACCGACTATATATCCGATCTGAAGCCCAAATTTGCGATTGCTGAAAAAGCCTGACAATCCCAGTGCCCCGAAAGCAAGCGGATAATCAAAAAGCACCTGCGGAATCGAAAGCATATACGGGTCTACGATAAACTGCAGGAGTCCGTACGCGGCTCCGGTGATGATTCCATATTTTGGACCGAACCAGTATCCGATCAGGCAGATAAACAGCATGGATAATAGTGTGACAGAACCGCCCATCGGCATTTCCCATACTTTGATGTAGGAAGTGACCATCGCAAGAGCGATCCCCATTGCAGAAAAAACGAGTTTCCTGACGGCAGAAGACGTACTTCCGCCTGTGACAGAATGAATTTGTGACATTATGAAATTCTCCTTTCCTTACGCCGGCATTACCCGGATCAAGTTAAAAGGGTCTGTATGAAAACACATACATCTCAGCCGTTTTAAAACCGTTCCGCAGATATTGTTCCCGCGGCAAACCTCTCCGGAACCGTTTCACAGCGCCCCTGTGTACCTTATACAGAATAAATCTGTTGGGAGAAAAAGTCAAGCTATTTCTTATTTTATCTTTTTGCGGCTATAGAGGAGCGTTACAGGTCACACCTTGACTAGGCGTGACCTGTAACAGAGGAGCAGCCCCAGGCTTGCCAGGCCGAACAGCGCAAAGACCGTTCCTTTTACAGGATGTCCCGTCCGGAAGAGGGCAAACGCGGCTACGGCAAGAATTTTCTCATCCTGATTATAGCAAATTGTCTGACAAGGTTCAATAAGATCAAACAACTCTGCATCCGTCAGATCGGGATCTTGTGAAAGCAGTTGTTCCCTCTTGTCATCTGCCAGCTCCCTCTGCTCTCCCGGTGCTGCCGTATGGACAATTTCCTGATACAGTTCGTCTCCATTTTCCACATCTCTGGCGGTCATTCGGCAAAACCGCAGAATATCTTTTCCAAACTTCAGAAGAAACTGCTCGAATCCATTATGATTCATAGCAGCCATCCTCTTTCTTCTTTCAAGTCGACTTGCAAATATTTGCCTTTGCATGTATATATGATTCGCCCGTCAAAAGCTCTCATTTCCCTTGCTGGCCAATTTCCTGAATCTTCATGCTACAATATATGTCAACGATGCACCACATCGTCTCCATATATTGTGGTACGAATCTTCGAAAAATTATCTCAGCAATGAAAATGGACTTTTGACGGTCGAATCATATATTGTTATTGCCCAATCGGCATTAAGTAAATCAGTGCCAATGCCAGATAAAATTCAAGAAGTTCTTGCCGCAGCATCCTCGTACATATCAAGAGCAGGAAAAGTTAAAGGACTTGAAATACTTGGAAGTATATAAAAGGCTAGTACAGCGTTTCTTAGTCCCTCATATACTTAGTACTTACTATTTCCGCCATCGCCGCGTTGTCGTCAGTC
>VSNK01000322.1 GCA_009774255.1 Faecalicatena sp. | reverse complement strand
GAACTGCGTTTTTTGACCTGCACATCCGAAGAAATATCCTGCGCAATCTGTATCACTTATTTTTCTACAATTCCTAATGATTGGCCCAAATATCAATATTCTCTCCGATATAAAGTTTTTCATCTGTTTCCCTGATCAGCGCCATGACAGGGAGCCCCTGCGGACATTCTCTTTCACAGCTGCCGCACTGCAGGCATTCCCTCGGACTATGTTCACTGATCGCCGGATAATAAGACATTCTCGCCATTCTTGGATTGTGGTACTGGTTAAGCAGGTTGAGGCAATTCAATACTTCCGGGATACGAATCCCCGCAGGACATCCTTTATCCGTGCAGTAATGGCAGCCAGTACAGCCTACCGGCTTTTTACTTTCAATGATCTTTGCCGCCTTTGCAAGCATACTCTTCTCATTCTCTGTCAGCGGCTTGAAATCCTCCATCATAATCTGGTAATTCTCTTTCATCTGCCCGATCGTAGACATTCCGCTTAACACCGTCACTACGCCCTCCAGGGAAGCGGCATACCGCAAAGCCCATGCCGATGTGCTCTGCTCAGGGTCCGCCTCTTCCAGCAGCGCCTTCACCTCCAGATGCTGGTCCACATGCACAAGATTCCCGCCCTTCACCGGCTCCATGATAATGACGGGCTTATTGTATTTCCGGCAAATATCATATACCTCCCGGCACCCTCCGTTTGCGCGCGCACCGTCGGTATTGTGGTCATAATAGTTTGCCTGTATCTGCACCACTTCCACTTCCGGATGCTCTGAAAGGAGTTTTTCCAGATTTTCCGGGGTGCTGTGGAAAGAGAAACCGAAATGCCGAATCCGCCCGCTTGCCTTCAGCTCGCGCATAAATCCCCAGATATCAAGATCATCCACACGTTTCAGGGAGCCTGGGCTTCCCAGTGTATGGATCAGTTCAAGATCCATGTAATCTGTGCGGGCATCCCGGAGCTCCTTTTCAAATGCTTCCATCGCTGCCTCCCGCGTTTCAAGCGTACCGTCAGTGAAGCACAGCTTCCCTACAAGAATGTAACTTTCGCGCGGATATTTTGCCAGGCACTTTCCGATCATCAACTGGGATTCTATATAGTGCCATGCGGAATCAAAGTAATTGATGCCATGCTCCATGGCAAAATCGAACATCTCCTGGCATTCCTCCTCGATATATTCCCCATCCTGTCCTTCCGGCAGCCTCATGCACCCGAATCCTAACCTGGGCACCGTTCTTCCAAATAATTGATCCATCCGTTTTTCCTCCTTTTTTATTTTCTTCCTTATCCTTGATCTGAGCCTTCTCCATCACCTTTTTTATACCGTTTGCATTTAGGAACTGCCGTTTCCGGTACGCTCCCCATAAGGGACATAGCGGCTGCCGCCTTTTCCTCCTTTGATTTCTTTCATTGCACACACCTATTGATTTAATCTCTCCACATCATTCTCAATCGTTTTGATGATCCTTGCCGGAACGCCGCCCACAACACAGTTATCCGGCACATCTTTCGTCACCACGGCTCCCGCCGCCACGACCACATTATTGCCGATGGCCACGCCGGGAAGGATCGTCACATTGCCGCCAATCCACACATCATCCCCAATGATAACAGGCTCCGCAATGCCCATATGCCGCCTGCGCTTTGCCGGCGAAAGCGGATGCCCTACGGTCGTGATCAGGGTATTCGGCCCGATCATGCAGTGGTCGCCGATACGGACCTCCCGGATATCCAGAATGGTTACATTATAATTTGCAATAAAATCTTTCCCCACATGGATATTATCCCCGCTGTCACAGTGGAAGTTCGGCCCGACCCAGGGTGTACCGACGGTGCTTCCGAACATCTCGCGCAGTGTATCTGCGATCTTCTTCTTATCCTTCGGATCCAAGGCGTTCAACCGCACACATTTATCGATCGCCCCCAGTTTTCTGCCGTCAACACCGGCGTCAAAAAAATCATACTCCAGTCCTGCTTCCATTTTTTCAAGTTCTGTCATACCGCTTTGCCCTCCTTCCCCGTCATTTTTTCCACAATTTCCGCCGCCAGCTTCACCTTTGCGCCGCATTTGAAAGGCTGGGGCTTCGCGCCGCCAAGCACCTCCCGGCAGACCACCGAGCCATATTTTTCCTTAAAATATTCCGCTGCCTCCCTTATCCTCGCAAACGTTTCCGACTTTGACTGTCCACCCTCCATTTTCCCGTCGCTGCTGTAGTAGCTGATGACGGCAAAAGCGGCCGACAATGCACCGCATACCTCCTGCATCCCGCCAAAACCGCCGCCGAACCCTTCTATCATCCGATATGCCGTTTCCATATCAAGTCCCATATCCTCCGCATAGGCACAAAGAACCGCCTGGGCGCAGGTATAACCGTTCCCATAATTCCGCAATGCCTGTGTCACATGTTTTTCCATCTGTTCTCCTCCATTCCTTTAGAAGTTGTAGAAAAATAGCTGACACATCTTGGCTTGTCTATTTCTCCGGTGCAATCTGTATCACTTATTTTTCTACAACTCCTTACCGTTTTTCTGCTCCCATCGCCTATAGTACCCTGTCAATCATAATGGCGTCTCGTCAGGTATCTTCCCGTAATGCTGTCCGGATTCTGTCTGATTTCCTCCGGTGTTCCAACACCGACGATGCGGCCGCCGGCCTCACCGCCGCCCGGCCCCATATCGATGATATAGTCGGCATTGCGGATGACGTCCAGATCATGCTCGATCACAATGACCGTCGCACCGTTTTCAATCAATGTCCGGAATACGCCGAGCAGCGTCCGGACATCCAGCGGATGAAGCCCGATCGTCGGCTCATCGAACACAAAGACGGAATCCGACTGTGCCTTTCCCATTTCGCCTGCCAGCTTCAGGCGCTGTGCTTCGCCCCCGGAAAGGCCGGGCGTTTCCTCGCCAAGGGTCAGATACCCAAGCCCCAAGCTTTCCAGCACCTGCAGCCTCTGGTGTACGGTCTTCCAATCCCGGCAGGCCTCCAGCGCCGTACTGACATCCATATTCATCAGCTCCGGCAGGGAACAGCCTCCCCCGGCCTTATCCATTGCTTTTACAAGATACGCCTCCTTCGCATAACGGGTGCCGCGGCACTCTGTGCACGGAACGTCCACATCCGGAAGAAACTGCACGTCAAGGCTGATCACCCCGGTTCCATCGCACACCGGACAGCGGAGCTTTCCGGTATTGTAGGAAAAATCCCCTGCTTTATAGCCAAGCCGCTTTGCGTCCGGCGTCCTCGCATAAACCTTCCGCAGTTCATCATGTACATTGGCATAGGTCGCCACAGTGGACCGGACATTGATTCCGATGGGCGCGGCGTCGATCAGTTTCACCCGTTCGATTCCATCCGCCGTAACAGCATTTACATGCTTCGGCAGCTTCTTTCCCTCCGTCATGGCCTCAAGCGCCGGGATCAGGCTTTCCAGGATCAGTGTGGTTTTCCCTGAGCCGGACACACCTGTGACTACCGTAAGCCTCCCTTTGGGAATCCGGACCTCCAAAGGCTTTACCGTGTGGATTGCGCCTGTCTTAAGATGGATAAAGCCGGACGCAAACATCGCATCCCGGTGCGCCCGCTCCCGCACAAGGATGTCTTCCTTTCCCGAAAGGAAACCGCCGATCATGGAAGCTTTATTTTCCGCAATTTCGCTGACCGTCCCTTCCGCGATGACCTGTCCGCCGCCCGCGCCGGCCTCCGGCCCCATCTCGACCACCCAGTCCGCTTCCGACAGTATCTGCGTATCATGGTCTACCAGAACCACGGAATTTCCGTCCGCCACCAGATCGTGCATGACTCCCGCAAGCCCCGCGATATTGGACGGATGCAGCCCGATCGACGGCTCATCCAATACGTAAAGGACGCCTGTGGTGCGGTTCCGCACCGCCCTCGCAAGCTGCATCCGCTGCCGTTCCCCCGTGGAAAGCGTGGAAGCGGCACGGTCAAGGGACAGATATCCAAGCCCGAGCTCCATCAGCCTCCGTGCCGTATCCGTGAAGGAACCGCAGATACTTTCCGCCATGGGCCGCATCGTTTCCGGCAGGGACAGCGGGACTGCCTTCACCCATTCCACAAGCTCCGCCAGGGTCATTTTACATGCCTCATCCAGAGAAATTCCCATGAGCCTTGGCGCCCGCGCCGCTTCCGAAAGCCTTGTGCCGCCGCAGTCCGGGCAGACATCCTGCTTCAGAAACTTTTCCAGCCTTTTCTTTTATGTAATGGTTCTGTATGCAATCGCTTCCCTTCCCTGTTTTCATACATAAATCTATTCTTTTTTTATTTTTTTCCATTCCTTTTTTCTTCTCTTCCCTATCCTTGATCTGAGCCTGCTCCATCGCCTTTTTCAGCGGATTCTTTATCACAAAAACTGCAATTAAAAATGCCATACAGACAACCCAGATGATCGGTTCCGTCAGACATACCCAGATATACCCGAATGCCGGGATCAGGATAAACCCGGTTATGATCTTTCCAGCCAGTTCAAAACCGCTTGCCATGACAGGAGCCAGTTTGCTCCCCATTGCCTGCAGGCTGGTTCTCAAACAGAGCAAAATACCGAGGGCAGGATAGCATGGGAACTGGATGCGGATGCTTAAGACCGCATTTTCTATCACCCCCGCATCCTGCGTGTTCGTAAGGAACCGGACGGCCTGACTTCCGAACAGATATACGAGAATACAGGAAAATACACCCCAAAGCACTTCCATTCCCAAGACCTTCCAGATACTTTTTTCAATATGCGCATACTGCTTTGCCCCAAAATTCTGGCTTACAAAGGTGGAACTGGCAGTGGCAATGGAGGCCAGCGGCATCATGAGTGTCGTGATGATCTTGCGGGCCGCCGCATGCGCCACGATCAGGGTATCGCCGAGCCCGTTGATCGCCCGCTGATAAAGGACAGAACCCAGATCCGTCATGCACAGCATAGCCGCCATGGAAAGCCCCGTCCCCAGCATTTCTTTCAGCAGCGATGCCTCAAACCGGAAATCCGCCTTCCCCGGCAGGATCTCCCTGTAATGTTTCCATATGTACCTGCCTGCCAGAAACGCGCTGATTCCCTGTGCGATTACCGTTGCCATAGCCGCTCCCTCTACGCCCCGGCCAAGGCCCATAATAAACAGCACATCCAGAAACAGGTTTAGTATACAGGCAAGCACCAGAAAACACAAGGGAATTTTGCTGTTTCCTACGGCGCGCAGTATTCCCGCGCACATATTGTACAGAATTGTAACCGTCATGCCCGCCACGATGACGGCGATATATCCGTATGCCTCTTCAAAAATACTGTCCGGTACGTTCATCCCCCGCATCAGCGGACGCAGGAACAGGAGTGAAATGACGGAAAGCAGGAGTGTCATGGCCGAATTCAGTGTAACCATTGCCGCAATGCTCGATTTCAGTTTTTCCGAATCCTTTGCGCCAAAATACCTTGCCACAATCATGCCAAAACCGTTGTTAAGCCCGTTCGCAAAATTGACGAGCAGGGTATACAGGGTCGCGGTCGCCCCAATTGCCCCGATCGCAAGGTCGCCAAGGTTATACCCGGCAACCATGGTATCCACGATATTATAGACCTGCTGAAAAATATTTCCGATAAACAGAGGAACCGCAAAGGTCAGGATATGCCTGACCGGATTCCCCCGCGTCATATCCACCGTACCGGATTCTTTTCCGGCAACGAGTTTCTTCTGCCTTGCCATAGCCTCATTCTCCTTTTCACTTCTATTGTCATTTATCTGCCTTTCACGACGCAGACATGGTATCATATTTCTGTTTATAATTATTGCATATATGTTGGAATTATAATATAATAGTTATATAA
>VSNK01000321.1 GCA_009774255.1 Faecalicatena sp. | reverse complement strand
GCATAGCGCCGCTATTGGCACTCGATATCCCAGAAGCAGCATAAACGGGAACAAAGGGAACATGGGCCATATCACAAAATGATACTGCATGAACCACATGCCGTTTGTCAGCATCCGCAGCGCGCCAAGGGAGAAGACACATCCGAACACCGAGGAAAATACTACTGTCCCCAGTGCATAATACAGCCCTTCCAGGACCAGCATCTTCGAAAGCTGCTTCTTTGTCATGCCGATGGCTTCGAGCATGGCAAATTCCTGCTGCCTCGTCACGATCCCTGTGAGGATGGAATTGATAAAATTCAAAATGCCGATCAATCCCACGATAAATGTCAGAACACCTCCCACCAGCAGGAACAGCCCTGAAAGCTGGTAAAACTGATCCACAAGTTTCTGTCTGGACTCGTAATGCATCATGGGTTCCACAGACTCCGTATAGTTTTCCAGAAATTGCGCAATGTCCGCTTCCCTGCCTTCTTCCGCATCGAAGGCATAACTCATCAGAAGCTGGTCGGAAGCCATTTCCTTAAATACATCCGCAGAGACATAATACCGGAAAGACGCTCCGATCCGGTTCGTCATCCCATAATAATTTTCCTTAACGACAGAGAGCACTTCAAATTCCCGTTCCTGCCCGTCCTCACACGTAAGGACGATTTTATCGCCCGGCTGGTGCATGACTTTATTCTCATATACAACTCCATTATCATCTGTAGAGACCGAGCACACCAGATAATTTCCGGTCTCCAGCTTTTCACGGATCACCTCCGGGTCGGACTCCCCTTTCCAGACCTCCAGCTTATCATAAAAATAATCTTCCATTCCGCAGAAATCAATCAGGTAATCCCCTTTCCACATATCCAGCGGCACAACCTTTTCTCCCATATACCTACCGGGCATTCCGTTTTCATCCTTTGGGAGATAATCCGGAGGCGCCCAGGAATCCGCTTTGAGCCTCACAGACGCGACCGTGCAGTAGAGCCGTCCGCCCTTCCGGAATCCGTCCTGCTCCTCACATGCCTGAATGAAAGTTTCTGTCAGATTTTGTTCCTGCGCTTGCGCCTCTGAGCCGGTGTATCCATATTGGAAGTATACGGCGTTCGCAATCAGGAAGTCCGAGGAAATAAATCTGCTCAGATATTTGTCCATGTCAAATGAATGGGTCACGGTAAATACGCTGTTGAGCAATACCACGGACAGGGAAAGGGAACAGAGTACGAGCACGGTACGTTTTTTATTTCTCCCAAGATTGGAAAATGCCATTTTCCACAATTTGCCCCCGTCCGTGGATTTTTTCTGCTTTTTTGCTTTTCCGCCTCCGTCCGTATAGCGGACCGCCTCCACCGGGGATACTTTCGATGCGATCCTTGCTGGTTTTCCTGTGGAGATCCAGACTGTCAGCATGGTAAATGCAGCCGCTCCCAAAAAGATCAGCGGATTGGCGGACGCGGTGAACTCCTGATTCTTAAACAGCGAAATGCTAAGAACTTTGGGCACAATGCCTGTTCCGACCACGAAGCCTAAGAGAAGCCCGGCAGGTATCCCCATCAGTCCCAGGAACAGCGCCTGCCTGCGCAGGATCTTCCGAACCTGCCTGCCGGTCGTCCCGATAGTCTTTAAGAGCCCATAGTAACGGATATCCCGTATGACGGAAATCTGGAAAATATTATAGATGATCAGATATCCTATCAGTATGATCAAAAGCAGAGCCCCGATGAGCGCCCCCATCGTAATCGGGTCGCCCCCTGCGCCGTCGGAGACATAGGCCCAGTTCGCATTGCTTTCTATATAATTTTTATCGCTTTCGTCCGTGGAATAACCGGCATTTGTGATCATCTTATCCAGCTTTTTCTGAATGGAAAAGGAATTGGAAAAATTCACATCCATCCTGATTGCGCCTGTATTTGCAAAATCCTCGGGATACGTATAGGCCAGTTCCTCCGCATGGGCTTTCCTGTAAGCGTCGCAGACAATCCCAAATCCCACATTCAGCGCCGGATCTGCCTTGATGATACCGGATACGGTAAAAGTTCTCTCGGTGATCTCCTCCCCCGGCCTGACCTCCATGGCAAGCGTGACCTGCTGCCCTGCCTTCGCCTCTTTTCCGAGCAGCTCCATGGATACTTCGTCCATCAATATCTCGTCCGCGCCTGCCGGAGCTTTTCCGTCGATGATCTCCACAAAACAATGGGGATAATGATATTCCGGCATATACCATAATTCCATGTGACGTTTCAAAAACTCCGGATTCTCCATGCTTTCCGCCATCAGCATGCAGTCCGCAGTCTCTGCGACAGACGGATCCTGACGCAGCTTTTCATACTGCTGCGGGCTGATGCTCTTGATCGCTCCATGGCTGTCTCCGCCGGCCTGGCGCATGGTAGCCCGCTGAAAATTATCCAGCGTGCCGATGCCGATGGTGAACAGCGTCGTAAACAGCATGGCGGTCAATGCAATGGCTATGACGGCGATTTTATTTCTGGTTCGGGCCGCGAGAAAACTTTTGTCGGCAAGGCGGCGGACTGCCTTTTTGTTATTCACATTACGCATGGTGCTCACCGCCTTTTCGGGCTGCGGCACCGGATTTGGCCGTTTCGCCTTTTCGGGCTGCCGCGCCGGATTTGATCGTTCCGTCTTCAATCCGTATGACACGGTCCGCCATCTGTGCGATCTCCTCATTGTGGGTGATCATCACGATGGTCTGCCCGAACTGCTCCCCGGTCACTTTCAAAAGTCCCAGTACATCCTGGCTGGTACGTGAATCCAGATTTCCGGTGGGTTCGTCCGCCAGAAGGATCGCTGGCTTTGCCGAGAGCGCCCTTGCGATGGCCACCCTCTGCTGCTGTCCGCCGGAGAGCTGGCTGGGAAGACGGTGGACACGGTCTGTCAGCCCAAGGATCTCAATCACCTTCCGCACATAATTTTTGTCCACCGTATTTCCGTCCAGTTCGATGGGAAGCACGATATTTTCATAGACATTGAGCACCGGAACCAGATTGTAGCTCTGAAATACAAATCCGATCTTCCTCCTGCGGAATACGCATAACGCATCATCCTTTAGTTCTGAGATGTCCTTGCCGTCCACAAAGACACGCCCCTCCGTAGGGCGGTCCAGGCCGCCGAGCATATGGAGCAGGGTCGATTTTCCGGAACCGGAAGTGCCCACAACGGCTACAAATTCTCCCCGTTCCACTTCCAGATCCACCCCGTCCAGAGCCCGGACCAGATTGTCGTCATCTCCATAATATTTTTTCAGGTTTTCCGTCCGCAATACATTCATGGTAATTCCTCCCTTATATGTAACCACTTTGCGCAGCAAATTGATTGCCTGGCTTTATGGTTTTATTTTCTACTTCGTATCTACTCAGTACCCTCGCAGATACGCCGCAATCCCATGAAAATTGCCTACGGCAATGGGGATTGCTCTTGCAGATTATACGTTACCGTACGGATAGCGCAGTAAATGCGCTATCCTGTGCTGAGTAGTTACTCCACTTCTCTTATTTTATCACAGAGTCCTTACCACAATCTTTCCACATTCTAACACTTCTGAAAGAATTCCGTTACAATTTGCGACTAACATTTATTCCGCGGAAGGTACAGGATAAATTCCGATCCCTCCCCCGGCGCGGACTTCACTTTTATATATCCGTTTTCTTTTTTCAGGATTTGCCTTGCCAGATACAGCCCGATCCCAACTCCTTCCTCCTGCTGCACTTCCTCTGCCCTGTAAAACCTTCCAAAGATCTTCGGCATATCCTCCTCCTTGATCCCGCGCCCAAAATCTTTTACGGACACAGCCGCGTACATCTCATATTCTGTCACGGACAGGATAATTTCCGCTTTGCGTGGAGAATATTTTACCGCGTTATCCAAAATATTTTCCAACGCTTCTTTTGTCCATTTCAGATCATAACATGCTTCGCCGTTTCCCGTATAAGTGTTCCTGATGTCAATCTGTTTTTTCATCGCGCGCTGCCTGACTCCGGCTGCCGCTTCTTCCAAAAGCCCGGAAAGCTCCCGGAACTTCGGGCGCACTTCCACGAGATCCGTCTCCAGCCGGGACATTTTTGACAGGGACTGGATCAAAAACTCCATCTTTTCTGTCTGGCGGATGATCTCGCCGATCATCTCCAGGCTCTCCTCCCTGCTGTCCATACGAGTTTCTGCTTTGAGATTTTCTTCCAGAAGCGCCGCGTACATTTTCAGGTTCGTCATCGGCGTCCTGGTCTGATGGGAAATGTCGGAGACAAGCCCTTTTATTTTTTCTTTTTCCTGCCGCAGATTTTCTTCCGTCAGCACGGATGTGCCCAGATAATGCTTCCACCTGGATTCCAAACGCGAAAGCCTCGTCTCGTCATAGTTCCTTTCTTCAAATGTGCCGGAAATAGCCTCGTCCAGCATCTGATTCAGGCGGTCTAACGCCCTGCCTCCAAACATCCTGCCCTCCTCCTGTTCCATGGCATATTATGATGAATGCTTTAAAATCCGCTCATTTTTCTAAATTTCTTTTCGTTTCCACATATACCCCTGCCCATACACGGTCTGGATATAGGTTACCTGAGCGCCTTTCTCTTCCAGCTTGCTCCTTAATCGCCTCACGGTGACGGACAATGCATTTTCATCCACATACCCGCCGCTTCCCCAGATCCTGTCCGTAAGCATCTCCCGGGGCAGGATCTGGCCGCGGTTCTCCACCAGAAGATGAAGCAGCTTCTGTTCATTGACGCTCAGGAAAACCTCCTGTCCGTTTCTCAAAAATCTGAGGCCGTCAAAATCAAAGTCAAACCCGTCCTCCGAAAAGCTGGAAACCTTCTGTTCCTTCACCCTGCGGCACAAGGCCTGGATCCTCGCCCTTAATACAGCAATGCTAAAAGGCTTGGTCATATAGTCGTCCGCGCCCAGAGACAGGCCTTTTACCTCGTCCATCTCCATATCATTGGCCGTCAGCATGAGCACGGGAAGCACGGAACGCTCCCGCACCCATTCCAGATAATCGTACCCGCTTCCGTCCGGCAGATTGATATCCAGTATGACCAGTTCTACGGCTTCCCCCTCAAATGCTTCCTTCGCCTGCCTGACATTGGCGCTCTGCACAAATGTGATCCCCGGCTCCCGCAGCGCCAGACGGATCCCGTCGCTTAATGCCCGGTCGTCCTCCACGATCTGAATCAGCAACTTCCTTTCCCCTTCCTTTCTGTCCAGGTGCTTTTCAAATTTCCTCTATTTTACAGGCATCAGTTTCCAGCGTACTGTCCACTTTCAACTCAAGAACTCAAACTTCGCACTTAAATAAGTGTGTATGTACCTTAAAAATTCAATAATAACTGGCATAAAAGTAGCATGAATGTCGTCTGGTTTGGTATAATTGAGTTGTCCAAAAACAATGAAAACCGGAGGACTCATGCTATAAATAAGCCTCCAACCTACTCATCCATTTTATCATACAAAAAATCCCAAAGTTGATAAATTTCTCCAAGATAATCTCTTACAAAACGCTTTGCTCCCTTCGCGTATCTTACCGAATTCTTTTCTATCTCTTTTCCATACAATTTTTCTGAATCGGGTAGTTTTTCTCTGTACGCTTCATAAAATTCCAGCATATTCTCTTTTCTTTTTCCTTCCTCCATACTCTGCAGCCATTCATCAATCCCGTCATGCTTTGGGCTGTCTTCTATCATCCGCTGGATTAATCTGATTGGATTGTTGGAAAGAAAATACTGTAGTTCTATTTTGGGAAGATACTTTTGATATTTAAGCATGGCCTCAAGTTCCCGAAGTCCCTTCTCGCGATAAACTACTCCCTTATAATTATTCAAAAGCAATTCTATCTGGGAATAATAG
>VSNK01000320.1 GCA_009774255.1 Faecalicatena sp. | reverse complement strand
AATCGAAATATCCTATTAATTATTTAATTAAGCACGCAAAAATCACTGACTCAACCTCCACATTTCCGAGATTACAATATACTCACAGCCGGAGAAATCTGCCGTGAGTATCGCGCCAGCCGCAGCCGCAAAGCGGCATACTTCCTTATGCGACTATGTGCATCATATGATACTGTGCGGCAGATTTATCTGGCGCTCAGTATAATTTCTTCACGCTCCCCCGTTCCACGATCACGCTGTCCACGTATCGTGTACCGAACCACCTTTCACTTCCCTCAATTTTTCCAATGAGAAGTTTCACCGCAATCTCTGCCATCTGTTTCATATCTACATTATATGTGGTGAGCTGGCCGGCGAAAGGATGACCGAACAGATAATTGTCATATCCCACAATAGAAACATCCTCCGGTACCTGGTATCCGTTTTCCTTTAGCTGATCATAGATCTTGCCCGCAGCCAGGTCACTGTTGCACACAAACGCGGTGGGTATCCGCTCCGGCAGGCTGACTTTCACCTCTCCTGACCGGATATCCCGATCCTCCAGGAGCCACTCCCTCTGTTCCGGAACCCCTGCCTCAAGAAGCGCCTTCCGATAGCCGAAATACCGATCCATGATATTCTCATTGTCCTGGATCGAACCCACGAAGGCGATATCCCTGTGTCCCCGTTCCAGCAGGTATCTCGTCATTTTATACATGCCAATATAATTGGCGGACATCACTGAGCCGCAGGGAATGCCGCGTATGTGGAAATCCATCAGCACAATCGGAATCTCGCCGGATATTTTTACCAGTTTTCTGATATAATCTTTTTTTACCCAGCCAATGACGATCAGTCCGTCAATTGTCTTTTCCCTGACCATCCCTGGAAACAGATTGGTTCTCTCGCTCTCCGTATCCAGAATTTCAAACATGGTAAGGATTTTGCTTTGAGCTGCCGCATACACGACCTGCTGATACAGTGCCCAATAGAAAGACGCCCCTATCCCCATATATTTGTCAGGCGCCAGAACACCGATTTTTATGCTTTCCTTTGCCTTTTCGTATTTTGCGAGATTATAGCCCATTTCCTTTGCTGTTTGAAATACGGCTTCCCGCACCTCATCGCTGACACCTTTTTTTCCGGCAAGGGCATTGGATACTGTGACAGTACTGACCTGCAGTACTTCCGCAATGTCCTTTAATTTTACGCTTCCCATGATTCCTGCCCAGCCTTTCTTACCGTATTTCCCTGTATCATCCGCCCTTCCAGGATACGTACGCGCGCCGTCTTCCTGCGCCCCTCCAGGCGCTTGATCAGAGTGCGCACCCCTATATGCGCAAGGACTTTTTCGTCATTTTCATAGGTGGTCAGCCTCCACTTTGACTGGGACGCGGCATAATATCTTCCGAATCCCGCCACAGATACATCCTCGGGCACTTTGATTCCCTGTTCCCAAAGCTTCTCCATTAAAACCCCCGCGCATTTTGCCGACTCGCACACAAATGCATCCGGCAGCGCATCTGGCAGCAGCACATCTGCCGCAATCCTGTTGTCCTCCATCCGGAAATTCCGAACCAGTATTTCCGATTTCGCTTCCATTCCTCTTTTCCCCATTGCTTTGCAGTAACCCAGATAACAGTCCGTTAAATTTCCGCTGGACATGGACGATTTCACAAAGAGCAAATCGCGGTGTCCTGCCTCCAGCAGCAGTTCCGTCACTTGTTCCATACCGCCGAAACAGTCAGACGCAATATAATCGATTTCTTCGGAAATGTCATAGCTCCCCGCGCATACAACCGGAACCTGATACACTTCCCTCAGCTTTGCCGCATAGCCCTTGCTCATGTCTCCTATAAGAAGAATTCCGTCAATCTCGACTCCCGGGAAAAAGACAGCTTCCCCCGTGCTTTCTTCCAATTCTTCACTGATCACCTTTAAAAATGCCATACTCCCGCCCGCTGTCAGCTCCTGTGCCGCGCACTGGTAGACTTCCATATAAAACGACGGAAATTCCTTCACATAACTCTCCGCAACCGCGACACCGATATTATAAGATTTCCCCGGCCTTTTTTTCGCCGTACGATATCCCAGCCGTTCGGCCGCCTCGCAGATCGTCCGGCGCAGTTCTTCGCTGACGCCCTTTTTCCCTTTTAATGCATTTGATACCGTCACGATGCTCGCGCCCACTTCTTCGGCAATTCGCTCCAGGGTGACCTCTTTTCTCCGTTCCATTTTGATTCTCCTGCTGATTCTATAAGGAACTGTATTGAAATAACCTAAATATCCTGCGCAATCTATTCAGGTTATTTTCCTACAGTTCCTAACCAATTTGCGCAGCAGACTAATCGCCTGCATTTATCTTTTACTATTTTACTTTAATTTAAGTAATTTTTCAATTTTTAATTAAGGAATGATTTATAAAATTGTGTTACAGCTGCTTACTATAGTTATACCAGTGTTATTGACATTGAACAAAATACCATGTAAAATATGGTTGATCCGTAAATGGGGTGCGGAAATATATGTTAAAATGGAAACAAAGACAATAATCCAGAAAGAAGAAAGGGGTCTGAGGCTGTGCAGATAGAGTATAGCAAGAAAGCTGCAAAATATATCAGCAGTCTGGACAGACCAACCAGGCAGCGGATAAAGGAAGCAATTGAAGGCTTGACGGAACAGCCGCCGAAAGGCGACATAAAGCTGTTACAAGGTTTTTCGGACGGCCGTAAGCGGTTAAGGGTAGGGAAATACAGGATTATATATAATTATCGCCCAAACGGGGAAATAGAGATATTATATATAATCAACGTGGATTCAAGAGGGGATATATACATATAATCCCGCGGAAAGGAGTTACAACATGAGCGAAACAACAAAACAGGTGATTGACCTTATGGCGATTTTACCGGAAAGCGAACAAAACTTCGCTCTTGAGTTTATCAAAAAATTAGTCCTTGCATGGGATCCTGATTTTACAAAAGTCACGCCGTTAGAACGTGCGGAAATGGAACAGGCAGTGAAAGAAATTGAAAGCGGCGAAACTGTATCACATGAAGCCATTAACTGGGACTGACAGAATGAGGGAACGTAGAGAGGGCGGTGAACAAAAGCCGCCCAATTTAAGCGTGAAAAACAATAAACCTCTCTTGATAGTACTCCAAGATTATTTGTGACATTTTTCTTTACATTTTAGCGCTGTCGTATTATTATCATCTAAGATGTGGACATACTGAGTCATAGCCTTTATCAGACCCTTTCTTTTAATCATAACTCATTTCATACAGCAACCTCTCAAAACTCATATTGGAAATCTTGTCAAATTTCTTTGATAAAACAACAAATACCTTGCTCAAAAAGAAGAATACGGAACATTGAAGAAACAGAACCCGATGACTATAACTTTCCTGAATAATCAGAAAGTCAGATGTATGTGCAGGAATTTACAAGGAGGAGGCAATATGTTAGACAAAAAAGACTTAGAAATGATAAAGGACATCATGGGAACTCTTATCCGGGAATCTGAAAACAAAATGAGCTCTAAAATGGAATCTCTTATCCATGAATCCGAAAACACGATCCTGGAAGAATTGGATCGAGTACAGATCCATCTCGGGAAAAGAATTGATAAGGTGGAGAAGGATCTGGATGAGTTAAACCAGTATTACAAAGCTGGAAAATGACAAAAAGACCGCGCTTTATTTTCTTTAAAAGCGCGGTCTTTTTAGAACTAAAGAACTGTAGAAAAACTTTTTCATACAACTCCTTATCTAATTCACAAAAATCTTCACTTCATAGGTCCCTAGTTCAACTTCTCCGCACACTTTCTGATCTTCGAAGAAATCAAACATCTCTGCCTTCACTTCCGCCTTCACAGCCTCTGAAGCATAATTCAGCACGAAGAGATACTTCTTCCCTTCCTTCTCCCGCACCGCCAGCTCACAGCACTCAGGCAGGGCAAGCCAGCCGCCGTAGGGCGTACCCGCTCCCAACTTCTCAAGGAACGCTTTCGCCGTATCCACTGCAAACGCGCCGCCGAAGTAATATGTCTCGCCTTTTCCGTACCTGTTGCGAATCAGAGCCGGAGTTCCGGCATAATAGCTGGATGTGTAGGATGCAAGCACCTCCGCGTTTTCTCCCGCAGGTTCCAAAAGGTCATTGAACACCGCCGCTTCCACTTTCGTTCCGTCCCAGTCAGCCATTACTTTACCGTCATCGGGAGCCACAAAGGAGTATTCCGGAATATCCGTTCCCGTCAATGCGGCTGCTTTGCCCGGCAGCTTATCCATTACGCACCGTCCGTAGATATCCTTATATCCGGTCCGGCAGCCCATGACCAGCTTCCCACCTTCGGATACATACTTTTCCAGCAGCTTCACGCGCTCTTCTGTTAAAATAACCGCATGAGGATAGAAAAGCAAGTCATATTTCCGAAGTTCCTCCCAATTGGTATGGTCATTGATATACACATAATCAAATGGCGTATGCGTCAATTGCAGCGCGGTAAATAAGGACTTCTGACTGGTCTCTTCCACTCTCCCGTGCCACCTGTCATGACGGGCATCCCAGAGATTGTCATAATCCTTCAGGATTCCCACCTTCGCCTCACAGCGCGCACCCGCAATCTCCTTCATGCGTTCCATCTTCCGCGCAATCTCCCCGACTTCTCGAAGCCGTCGGTTATCCCGGCCGGAATAATCCAGGATGCCATGCCAGTACATCTCCGTCCCCACCGTGCAGGTACGCCAGCGGAAATAGCTGATAAAATCCGCCCCGTGCGCAATGCTCTGCATGGTCCAGAGCGTGATCTGCCCCGGTCTGGGCGTGGGTGCTTCCATTCTGGTGGTCCAGCCGTTCGCTCCGCTCTGCTGCTCCATGATCCCGAACAATGGAGAAATCGCTCTGGTTTCCGCCAGGTTCCGGCTCCATTTGCGGTCCTTGATAGGATCCTCCGCCTTGTAATCATCCAGGCAGTAGGCAAAATTCGGATAAGAATCATAAGTGATGAAGTCCAGACTTTCCGTTCGCATCTCGTGATTATCCAGATTGCCGAAGATTCCGTTCGTAGTAATAAAATCCTCTTTCTTGCAGTATTTCCTTATAATCTCTGACTGCATCCGCACAAAGCGCCGTGCACTGTCAGATACAAAACGGAAATAATCCAGCATGTGATGGGGATTGTTGGTATTGTGAGCTGTCTTGCGGGGCACATAGATCTCTTCCCAATTATTGTAAGTCTGATTCCAGAAAACAGTTCCCCATGCCTGGTTCAATTCCTCCACACTTCCATATCTCTTCTGGAGAAAATGACGGAATGCAATGGTATCGCTTTCGGAGTAAAATTCATCCAGCTCACAGTTCACCTCATTGTCGATCTGCCATCCGATAACCGCCGGATGTCCGCCGTAATGAGATGCGGATTTTTCTACAATGTTACGGGACAATTCCAGATAGACCGGCGAATTATAATTGTAATGCCGCCTTGCGCCGTGGCGGTAGAGCAGACCGTCCTGGTCTGCGTTGAGCACTTCCGGATACTTTTCGGTCAGCCATACCGGCGGTGTAGCCGTAGGGGTGCAGAAAATAACCTTCATCCCTTTCCTGTGCGCCAGCTCCAGGAAGGAGTCAAAAAACTCATATGTGTATCTTCCTTCTTCCGGCTCAATCTTATTCCAGGCGAATTCCGCGATTCGGATTACCTCTATACCGTTCCCCAGCATCCGCTCCAGATCCTCTTCCCACAAGGCCCGGTCCCAGTGCTCCGGGTAATAGCAGGTCCCCATAACAAATCTTTCTCCGTTTATAATCTCTCTCATATATATCCCTCTTTATCTTTATAACTAATTTTTAAAACTGATTTTCAGGATCAATTTACACGGCAACCT
>VSNK01000032.1 GCA_009774255.1 Faecalicatena sp. | reverse complement strand
CCATACCTTATAATATGAATTATGATTAGAGTGCCTTTGATTGTTGGCTTAGCAATTTTTTCGTGCGCTTCGTTTGAATTTGAGTTCAATCTCTCAGAAAAAGTAAAAGCAAAAATTTGTATGGAGGGAAGAATGATTATGACAATGATGATTGCATGTATTGAAATGGTGGCTGTGGGCGTTTGTGGAGTGTGCCCTGCTAAGTCAATTTAGATAAGGATTAAACGCCGGGGGGTTCAAATCCCCTGCACCCTATTAAAGCAGGCTACCGTAATGGTAGCCTTTCCTTATGGAATATGTTACTGAGAATATATTAAATTTTGGACAAAATTTTCTCAAAAGGCAGAAGAAATTCTGCATGAATACAATAACTTGTCAGATGAAAATAAGAAGAAAGCTAGCACAGAAGCACAACGGATATTTATGGCTCAGGGAATTGCCGGAGTTATGGAATTTACCAGAAATATGGCGTTGAAAAATATTTAAAAGATGATCCAGAAACAAAATTTGTAAATTTAGCATAAGTTATGTAGTATTGGCAAAAAATTTTAATGGAATGTTTTATTGACTCTTCTCTTTGCGCTTGTTAGAATGTAGGTACAAAGAAAGTTTACCACTGACCGATATGTGGTATATAAATGGTCGGGTTGAAAGTTTACCGCTGACCAATATGCGGTATATAAGTGGTTGGGTCGAAAGTATAGTCCTTCGCCGCAAGGTGGGGGATTTTTTTCGTAGTGAGGTTGGAACAAGTGAAAAAATAGGGTTTTATATTATAAAAGACAAGTTTTTTGAGGATATGTCTGATCCATATCTCAAAGGCAACAAGGCAGGAAATAGACCACACTATTATTGCTTTGAAGATACAAGCAGAGGAATTTACTGGATGATACCATTGTCCAGCCAGATTGATAAATATAAGCGAATTGTAGAGAAGAAAGAGAAAGCAGGAAAGCCCTGTGATATTATCCATATTGTCAAATTGGATGATAGCAGGCAAAGTGCGTTTTTGATACAGGATATGTTTCCAATAACAGATGAGTACATAGAGCGAGAATGTACCATAGCCGGAAATCATTTGATGCTGACAAGTGAGCATACTGCTAAATAGATTGAACAGAAAGCAAAAAAGGTTATGGGTATGCTGAAGCGAGGTGTAAAATTTATGCCAACACAGCCGAATGTGATAGCCATATTAGAAAAGTTGAAACCGAGCAAATAGTTGTTCTTTAGGTGCGTTAATTATATGGTGCTAGCACCATGTATATGGTAGTCAAGGAGAAAATCTGTGATACCCATATGATACCTGTTTGCTCTGAAACTGTAAATACGGCGTAAACTATGGATATTATGGCTATGAAAACCCTGTTACTATTTTACTGGCAACCAGCCCGTCTACACTCCGTTTCGGTCCGTCCTAAACAAGCGTCACAGGCGCTTAGGACCGCCGTCAGGCAACTTTTCAATGGGCTGGTTGCGTTACAGTCCGCGGCCGGTTAGGCCGTGAACTGTAACACCATGCCGTGTTTAAATAACTACATGTATAGCAAAATGCTTTACAAATGCTACGTCATAGAGTATACTAGATATATCATACGGCAGACTATGTCCGCAACCTAATAAAAAACTTGTTATTTTTGTACGATTATTGCAAGTAATAGCATAAAGAGAGAGGTGATATAATGGCTCAAATTAGTTTACGTATAGAGGATGATGTAAAGAAAAAGGCAGAGCAGGCATGTGCCGATATTGGAATGTCTTTATCTACGGCTATAAATATTTATCTCAAAAAACTTGGACGAGAAAAAAGGATACCGTTTGAAGTATCTGTTGATCCGTTTTATTCGCAGGAGAATATGACCAGACTTAGAGAATCTGTAGCGCAAATGGAGGCTACAGGCGGTACGATACATGAGGTGAACTTTGATGATTAAGGCCTGGTCAGATGCGGCGTGGGAAGATTTTGAATATTGGACAAAACAGGATAAAAAGACATTGAGACGTATTCTTCAGTTATTGAAGGATATTGACCGAAATGGATACGAAGGAATAGGAAAGCCAGAGAGATTAAGCGGTGATTTGGCATCCTATTGGAGCCGACGAATAGATGATGCAAACCGTATTGTTTATCGAATAGAAGATAATGTGATAAAGATTGTTCAATGTGGGTCTCATTACAGAGACAAGTAAAGATGGCAACATTTTGGCAACAGAAAATCAGCAAGCCATATATCGTTGACTGATATTGCAAAATATAAAAATCCAGATAATGCGTTTATCGTGGTGGCAAACTGGATGCGTAACCATTCTACGATTTCATTTTTTGGCTTGTGGGAGCAAATCCATAATCCACATATTAAACCTATCGAATTCGATAGGTTTAAAGCGGAGTCGGGAGATAATGCGTTTACGCTGACACCGCAACAATGGATAAAAGTAACAGGCGCAATCGGTATCGTATCAAAATCAGGTCGGTATGGCGTCACTTATGCCCATACGGATATTGCTTTCCGAATACATAGGAAGGGAGATGGCGTCAATGACAGCTGCAGATATCATTTTGATATTCATAGGGATAATCAGCCTGTTGATTTCCTTTGGTAGTTTTGTTATAGCGTTGTTTGCCTTTCTCGGCAGAGATAAGGACCACAGGCGGAAAAATAATGCCACCCTGTTGAGACCAGGATGGGCGCCTCTCACCGAGAGGTAATTCCCGCTTGGGAAACTCCAACTTTGGAGTGAGGCTCCACGGGAGGCGTCTGTTAGAGCAGGCGTCTCTCTTCACTTAAAGAAATAGCATAATCTGTGGGAAAGTTCAAGAATTTTCTTTCGCTGCATGCGATGCTGTTCTCTGGGGGGGGGTACTGTTCACTCCCCAGCCAGCGAACTGTAACTTCAATGGGTTACTGTTCATTCCCCAGCCAATCACTACGCTGATTGGTTGGGAGGATGCACGTTGCGCCTTGAATAGAATTCAGCCTCTCGCCGTCAGGCGACTTTTCAATGGGCTGGTTGCGTTACAGTCCGCGGCCGGTTAGGCCGTGAACTGTAACACTTCAATGGTACCGACTCCGGATCTTATAAGAAAAGTGGTTGTAAAAATCTACGAAACCGTTTATAATATATTTAGGACGCACAGCAGATTTCCTGCCGGCGCCTTTTCTTCATTCCGTAATTTTATAAACAGCCTGTATCCCCCGGCGGTACATGGCTCGCTCCTGTTTTCTTGTTATATTGCGATTCACTTAGGAGTTGTAGAAAAGGGAGTGTAGAACTGCGTTTTTTGACCTGCACATCCGAAGCAATATCCTGCGCAATCTGTATCAGTTATTTTTCTACAACTCCTTATCGAAAACCAAACAGACAGATTTTGTAACTATTCAGCACAGGAAAGTGTATTTACTGCGCTGTCCAGATGAAAACGTATGAACTGATACGTGTTTGTTTAGAAAGGACTGTTTGCTTCATGAACTATTATCAGACAAAACTCTCTGACAAGTTAAAGGAGGCCCTGAAAGCGGTCATGCCGATCATCGGTATCGTGCTGCTTTTGAGCTTTACCATCGCGCCCATTCCGCCGAGCATCCTGCTCCTGTTTCTGTTCGGGGCTGTGCTGCTGAGTATCGGCATGATGTTTTTTACATTTGGTGCGGAGCTGTCAATGACTCCCATGGGAGAAAAAGTAGGCACGAAAATGGCGAAAACTATGCATTTGGGAACGATACTTCTTCTTTGTTTTCTGCTCGGTTTTGTCATTACCATTTCGGAACCGGATCTGCAGGTGCTGGCAGAACAGGTTCCGTCCATACCGAATTATACATTGATCCTGGCCGTTGCCTGCGGGGTAGGTTTTTTCCTGATGATGGCAATGCTCCGTATGCTGTTTTCAAAATCGCTGTCCATGATGCTCATATTCTTTTATGCCATCGTGGCAGTTCTGACGCTGTTTGTTCCGAAGGATTTTATTGCGGTGGCATTTGACTCCGGCGGGGTGACTACCGGGCCTATGACGGTTCCGTTTATCATGGCGCTTGGTATCGGTTTTGCCGCTGTCCGAAGCGATAAGCACGCAGAGGATGACAGCTTCGGCCTGATCTCGCTGTGCTCAATCGGTCCCATTCTGGCAGTGCTTCTTCTGGGGCTTTTATACCACCCGGAGGATACCGGCTATGTCCCCACCGCGCTGCCGGACATTCAGGATTCCAGAGAGCTGTGGCTGCATTTTGCCGGAAGTTTTCCCGACTATATCAGGGAAATCGCATTTTCTCTGCTTCCCATTGCAGCCTTCTTCGGCGCGTTTCAGATCATTTCTCTGAAGCTCAAGAAGAAAAAGTTATATAAAATCCTAATCGGTATTTCGTATACATATATCGGCCTGGTGCTGTTCCTGACCGGGGCAAATGTAGGCTTCATGCCTGCCGGAAATCATCTGGGACAGATGATCGCGGAGCTTCCCTTCCGCTTTATCCTGATTCCCATCGGCATGGTGATCGGGTTCTATATCGTAAAGGCCGAGCCTGCGGTCTATGTACTGATGGATCAGGTGGAGGAGATCACCTCCGGAGCCATAACGGGCAAGGCCATGGGTCTGAGTATGTCTCTCGGTGTCGCCGCGTCCATCGGGATCGCCATGATCCGGGTGCTGACCGGAGTATCCATTTTGTGGTTCATCGTTCCGGGATATGTTATTGCAATCTGCCTTTCATTTTTTGTACCGAAAATATTCACCGCGATTGCGTTTGACTCCGGCGGAGTCGCGTCCGGCCCCATGACCGCCACGTTCCTGCTTCCCTTCGCCATGGGTGCCTGCCAGGCAGTGGGCGGCAATATTGTCCGGGATGCGTTCGGAATCGTGGCCATGGTTGCCATGACGCCGCTGATCGCCATCCAGATTCTCGGCGCGGTCTACCAATTCAAATCCGGAAGGACGGCTATGGGAGAAGCGGTTACTGCAGCTTATCTCGACAGTTGGGCTGACGATGACATTATCGAGCTCTAAGGAATCCGCCATGCTGCGCACGATACTCTTTCAGTGCAAAGTTCGCTGCGCTTACGTTTTTACATATGCACTTTTGTACGTAAGTGTCAAAAAGAGATCAGACGTTACTGTTCACACGGTGCCTTGCGCTCAGCTGCAAGGCATCCGACCAATACAGTAACGCAACGATGAGACAGAAAGCCCGCAAAAAACTTACATTTAGGGCTTGACATAATAGGGAGGAACCTTTCATGAATGGACTTTATATCATGGTGATGATCACCCACCGGGGCATCAAGAATAAAATGATCCCTTTTTTTAAAGAGAATCATATCCATATCACCCTCTCCACCCTGGGAGAGGGAACCGCCAACAGCGCCATTCTCGATTACCTGGGATTGGAGGCTACGGAAAAAACGATTTATTTTGCTTTTCTTACAATGGAGACATGGAAATCATTTAAAAAAGAGCTTTACAGTAAAATGAAAATCGATATTGCGGGAAGAGGAATTGCCTTTCTCATTCCCATGAGCAGCATCGGCGGAAAAAAAGCGCTGCAGTATCTTACCATGGAGCAGGAAGTTGTTGTTGAGGAGGAAAGTACATTGAAAGACACAGATTTTGAACTTCTGATTACCATCGCAAACGGGGGACACATTGAGACGGTCATGGATGCGGCCAGAAGCGCCCACGCGCCGGGCGGCACGGTCATCCACGCCAAGGGAACCGGCATGGAGCATGCCAAAAGATTTCTTGGAATTTCTCTCGCCGAGGAGAAGGAAATGATTTTTATTGTGGTACGTTCCAGGCATAAAAATGAAATCATGCGTGCCATCATGGAGCATGCGGGAGTCGGAAGTCCTGCCGGGGGAATTGTTTTCTCATTGCCGGTGACTGCTACCGCGGGATTACGGCTGCTGGAGGAAGAAGATTAGAATACGCAAGGAACTGCCGTCATGACAGTTCCTTTTTGTTCTTCTATAGGAAATCAAAAAACTATTCCACTTCCCGCAAAAGCCGATCCAGCTTCTCTCTCTTCTCCCTGGTGACTCCCAGCCCGGTAAAGGGCGCCCATGTCAGTTCTTCCAGCGTACACAGCTCTTTCTCAAACGGGATCTTTTCCAGCTTATATTCCCTTTCCAAGATCGCCCATGTCTTGGGATTTGCCTTCAGCTCTTCCCAGGAAGAATCCAGGCTGTAGGTCTTCCGGTACGGAACAGCAGGTTCATAGCAGAATTCATAGCTTCCCGCGCCGGTACAAAATACCACATTCTTTCCTTCCTGCCGGATGCGCTCCGTTTCTGCGGCCTGCCGATGGATTACGCCGCCCGCTTTTTTTGTTCCTCTATCTGGAATGCTCTCCGCTTCTGCGGCCTTCCCGCAGATTGCGTCACCCGGCTTTTTTGCTCCTCCGTCCGGGTTTTGCTCCGCGCCTGCCACCTGCTGACGGATCACGTCCGCTGACGCGTCCGGGAGTGTGATTTCCGCTTCCGTATCAAAAGGCACTGTAAACCGGAACCTCAGCATTTTTCCATCAATCTCCCATTCGGACCGGATGATTCCCGAGGCAGAGCGCAGCTTCGCGCCGCATGACGCGATCCGGTAATCCGGCATCGGCGCAAGGCGGAATTTTTTGAAGCCCGGCTTTTCTTCGCAGGGATTGATCCCGGCCATATTCCGGAACATCCATTCTACGATGGAACCATAGGAATAGTGATTCAGCGAATTCATTTCCGTGCCGCTGATCTTGCCATTCGGCTCCACGGAATTCCAGCGCTCCCAGATGGTGGTCGCGCCCATAAGCACCTCGTACAGCCATCCCGGATATCCCTTCTCCATCAGCAAATGATAGGCCAGATCGTTCATTCCGTTTTCCGACAGCATACGGCACAGATAAGGTGTTCCCACAAATCCCGTATCCAGATGATAGAAATTCTTTTTCAGCCTGTTTTGCAGACCTCTGCATACCCTTTTATATGCAAAATCTGGTGTCAGCCCCATATACAGAACAACCACATAAGCTGTCGTAGTATCCACCGCCAGCTTTCCGGAAGGCGTGAAATACTCTTTTATAAATGCGTCATAAATCTCCTGTGCCAGCTTTTCATAGACAACGGCATCTTCTTCCTTTTCCAGAATTTTGGCCGTCTTTGCCACAATATTGGTGGAATAATAGTAATACGCGGATGCGATCATATTTGGTTCCGTCGCACCGTATACACCACCGGGATAATTTCCGTCCAGCGCCAGCCAGTCTGCATAATGGGTACCGGTCTGCCACAGGCGTTTGGCTCCGTCCTTATCATCCTCCCGCTTCATATAATTAACCCAGCCCTTCATGCTGTCATACTGACGGCGAAGAATATTCTTGTCACCGTAGTGCAGATACACATTCCAGGGGATGATCGTCGCGGCATCCGCCCAGGCAGTGGAGGCATCTCCAGGGTAGTTCGCCACCGGCACCACGTCCGGCACGCTGCCATCCAGCTTCACCTGCTCCGCATAGAGATCCCGGCCAAACTTTGTATAAAACGCGTCCGTGTCCATAAAATAGCTGGCGGTTCCGGAAAAGATCTGCGCATCGCCGGTCCATCCGTATCGCTCGTCACGCTGAGGACAGTCCGTGGGCACATCCACAAAGTTTCCTTTCATTCCCCATTTCGCATTCAGAACCAGCCGATTAACCAAAGGATCTGAGGTCGTCAGTTCTCCTAACTCCTCCATATCCGAATGGATCACCAGTCCCCGGAAATCTTCCAGATCCAATTCACCTTCCCAGCCTTCCACCTTCACGAACCGATATCCGTAAAAGGTAAAATGCTGCCGCACATCCCGCTCTTTTCCGTCTGAGATATAGGTAAATTCCGCTTCCGCGGTACGCAGATTTTCATAATAAAAATTGCCGTCCTGGAGGATTTCTCCGAACCGAAAATGCAGCTTTGTCCCGGAAGGCGCTTTGCAGTGAAATTCCAGCCATCCCACCAAATTCTGTCCCATATCAAGAACCGTCTCGCCGGCAGGTGTGCGAATCACTTCTACCGGTTTCAGCCGCTCATGGACCGTGATGGGCGGAGACAGTCTCGGTGACAATCGATCATATCCCAGTTCGATCTGTTCCGTGCCAAATGTCTCACTGACATCCAGACCCGCGTCATAGATTTCTCCGGAATAAATTCCGCTGCTGACAATCCGGCTCTTTCTTGCCTTCCAGGTTTCATCCGTGGCAAAGATCTCCTCCGTACCGTCTTCGTACCAGACATGAATTTCCGCCAGCGCGGCCAGACGGTTCCCATAATTCTCATACAGCTTCCGCATTCCGTACCGGCCCTTGTACCAGCCGTCGCCCAGCAGCATCTCTATACGGCTGTTTCCCATATCCAGTTTCAGATCATAGGTCTGATACTGAAGCCAGCTGTCATAATCACAGAACCCCGGAAGGAGACATTCCTCTCCTTGCTTTTCTCCATTGATATATAGCTCATAGAGGCCAAGTCCGATCACATATCCCCTTGCCCTTGCCACAGGCTTTGAAATCTCGATCTCCTGCCAGACAGCCGCCTGGACATCCTTTTCCAGCTTCGGGGTGATCCACTTTGCCTGCCAGTCACAGTCATGGCCAGTCACCGTTTTTGCCGTCTCGAACCATTGAACGTCACTGACCGCGCTGTCGCCTGTCTCATCAGTCACACGGACTCTCCAGTAGTATCTGGTCATCGGCCTTAAATCTATGGGCAGTTCAAATCCGGTGCTGACAATCTCAGCGCATTCCCCGCTGTCATACAGAAGTTCTGAAAAATCTTCCTTCAAGGAGACCTGCACCTGCGCGGAAGCCTGACGCTTTCCCGCCGCCTCCGTTACCACATAAGAAATCGTAGGGTTCACCAGATCAAATCCCAACGGATTTGTCAGATGGTTCATTTTTAAATATTTAATTTTCATAGTTGATTCCTTTCCGTTACTGCCCGCACCATTGATGTGAACAGCAGCACTATAACTTCTCTGTCTTCTGCCCGACCGTCACCGCAAACCCGCGGCCACCCGGCACATTTTCCATTTCAAAGATCAAATTTTCAAAATACAGCAGCACACATCTGGCATAGGTGTTCACGATTCCCATGCCGCCGATCTCCATCTCCGCCGGCTTGGCCCTCTCCAGAACATCCTTCCGTACTTCCTCCAGCCGCCTCTCCAGTTCCAGAAGCTTCTGCTCCGGGATGCCGGAACCATTGTCCTCCACCCGGATGAGCCAGCGGCCTCTCATCACCCTGCCTGTGACGGAAATATGTCTGCCGGAGTTTTTGCTTCTAAAACCATGTTTCACACTGTTCTCCACCAACTGCTGCAAGGTCATCTTCGGGATGACCTGTTTTCCGATCCCCCGGTCAACATCAACGCTCACCTCCAGCCAGTTCTCATGCCGTGCATTCAGAAGATAAAAATAACTGTCCAGATATTCCAGCTCCTTCTCCACAGAAGCGTAACGCTCTTTATTATTCGTAGAATAGCGCAGCATCGTTCCGAGAGAACCGCACATTTCACAGATTGCTTCATCATTATCCAGTATCGCGCGGGAGGAAATCGTATTGAGCACATTGTATATAAAATGCGGATTCACCTGTGCCTGGAGCGTATCAAACTGTGCCTGGAGCTGCAGCTTCGCCGCCTGCTTCTCATTCTGCAGCGCCTCGTCCAGCCGCGCCATCATCGCCTGATAAGCCCGTATCAGCTCCTGAATTTCATCCAGCGCTCCTGCCTTCTCCAGCAATTGATGATCCCGCAGATTTTCAATATTGGTATTTTCCACCGTTTCCTGGAGACATTTGATCGGCCTGGTCAGAACGCCCGCCCAAAAAGTGATCATCAGCAGACTGACACCGAAGGTAACCAGGGTTGCCGCAAAGGCTATGAAAAAAAGCTGCCGCCTTTCTTTTTCAATCAGCGCGTTCTTTTTATAAGCCAGTACGGTCAGGGCAAAATCAGAGGATGAAGCTTTTGTATAAACAGCACCATTTTTCGTCAGTATCTTGTCCTCCTGCATATCTCTGATCCATTCAAGATCACTTTCCTGCAGTTCACTGATCCATTGCTCACCCTCCCCCAGCTCTGCCGCGTTTTCCTCCTCGCTGGCATAGAGAAGTTCTCCATGATTCACAATGAGCAGGAATTCAATATCCGGATCCGACTTTTCCAGGGAATCCAGACTGTCCATCCGGCTCTCTACTTCCAGGAATCCCATCCCTTCCCCCCGCAGCGCTTTCATCATCGAATACACAGGAACCTTGTCATTGGAGCTCCAGAAATCCGGATGGGAAGTTACGATCACGGATGCACCGTCCGCAGCAGTAACTGGCTCCAGATAGGGAATATCCTCCACCTCAAAATTTGAAATCAGCCGGTGCTTCGCTATGTTCCCGGCACCCGTTGTATAAATGGCGCTGCTGGCCAGGAACGAATCCTGGTTAAAGAAAACGGTCCGGTAAGAATTTTTCATAATATACTCGGTGGTCAGCCCGGTACTGAGATTTGATTTCGCATCCAGAACATATCGGTTAGAGACCTCTCCTTTCGACCCCTCCGACAGCCAGCGGATGCTCTCAAGCAGAGTGGAATCTGAGAGGATGTAATGCATAATCGCATCCATCCGTTCCAGCCTTTCGTCCATCTGCGTCACATAGGACTTCGCCGAAACCCGGAGATTATTATTCTGGCTGTTTCTCTCATATCGCAGACTAATCCTGGCCACCGAAATGCCCAGGATCAGACTGACTAAAAGCGCGACAGTGGTGTACGCAAGCACCATCTTACTGCGAAACTTCATAATTGTTACCTTATCCTTTTACAGAACCAGCAACCATACCATCTACGATTTTTTTATTAAAGATCACGAACAGAATCAGCATCGGAATCGTGATCACAATGATGTCGGCAAACAACAGATTGAAGCTGCTGGCAAGTTGTCCCTGATAGCTGTACAGAGTCAGCTGAACCGTAGTATTCTCAGAACCTGGCAAAAAATACAGAGGATTCGTAAAATCGTTGAAAGTCTGCACGCCGACCAGGATAATAAGCGTTGCCTGGATTGGCTTCAACAATGGAAAAATCACTTTCCAGAAAATCTGCCACCGGGTACATCCGTCGATTCTGGCCGCTTCCTCCAGTTCACAGGGAATGGAAGCCATATACCCCCGGTACAGCATGATCGCGAAAGGCGTCTGCAGAGCGATCTCGATCATGACCATGGAAAACATGGTCTTATAAATATGCAGCGTCTGCAGCAGGTTGATCGTCGGAAGGATCGCCGCCGGTATCATCAGCCCCAGCATGATCACGGACTGGATGCCTGTCATGATCTTGTCACGTCTTCTCTGGATCACATATGCCGCCATGGCCGCGGTCGCAAGCAGTCCTATTACGGTGAAGAATGTGAGTATCCCGCTGTTCTTAAAGGCGGTCACAAGCTGATAGTTGCCATGCTTGAACACTTCAATGTAGTTTTCAAAATGAAGCTCGCTTGGCCAGCTGATCGACAGTTTATTTGCCTCTGCCTTAGATTTCACGGACTGCACGAACATAAAGTAAAATGGAACCAGGAAGAGAATACATGTTATGAGCACTCCCAGGATATCTCCCAGGAGAAGCAGTCTCTTTTGCTTTTTCATCCTTGGATTGCCTCCTCTCTCTTATTCAGGAAATGCTGCAGCGGGAATGCGATCACGGAAATCAGGATCAGCATGACCACGTTACCTGCCGTCGAAAGTCCATAGAAGCCGGCCGCATACTGTTTATAAATAACAGATGCCAGAACATCCGTTGAGAATCCGGGGCCGCCTCCCGTCATTGCCCAGATCAGGTCGAAGGAACGTAATCCGCCGATCAGAGAAAGGATAATGATGGAATTCTGGGAAGGTGCCACCAGTGGAAGGGTAATGTGCTTCAACTGCTGCCATCCGGTCGCTCCGTCTATGGAGGCAGCCTCATAATAAGTCTTATCGATGGACTGGATTCCGGCAATATAGATGACTACGGAAATGGAAAGACCTTTCCATACATCTGTCATGATGATGCTGATCAGCGCAGTGCTGGGATTGCCCAGAAAATCAATAGGAGAACCGCCCAATGCCTGGATCACTACATTCAGAAGCCCCTTGGTGGGATGCATCATGTAAGAAAAAGCAAGACCAACTGCCATCATGGACACCAGGTTCGGAAAGAATACTGCCGAACGGATGAATCCTTTCGTCCGTATCTTACTGGTCAGAAAAATCGCGATAAAGAAAGCGAGAATGACTTTTAACGCGCTGGTTCCGAACGCGTAAACCAGAGTATGGATTACAGAGGAACTCATGGAACGCTCGGAAAAGAATAATTTATAGTTGTCAAGTCCGCAGAACTTCGCCGTATCAAAATTCCATACGGTCAAACTATAGTACAGAGACGATATAATCGGCCACAGGAAAAAGATACAGAAAATGATCAGGGACGGGAGAACGAACCAAACGGGATATAGACTCTGTTCCTTTTTAGTCTTCATAACGAAACCTCCTCGTATAAATTAGTGGCCGCCCGACACTTTCCGGCGGCCACGCTGTTGTTTCTCATAATTTGTCAGGCTATTATTCCCAATCATAGCCCAGCTGTACGGCAGACTTCTTGCAGTCATCATCGTACATGGAAGCTGCTTCCTCGCCGGACATCTGTCCAAGGCCGACTGCTGTGGTCATCTGCTCACAGGTCGTTCCCTTGATCGGAGACTGATATTCCAGAGCCGGTGTGGTCTTTCCATCATCAAAATATGCCTGCATGTCTACACGTACCGCGTTGCATACGGATTCCGGCAGCTCATAGCCTTTGACACAGGAAGGTCCGTTTGCTCCATAGGTTTCAAAATAAAGATCCAATGCTTCCTCAGAATAATAGAAGTCGAGGAATGCATGAACAGCCTCAATATTCTCACTGTCCTTACTTACATACCAGCTCATGGGCTCCCAAACGGTAAGTCCGTGATTGTCCGCATCATCACCAGGTACACCAAACACGCCGATATCATCCGGATCGTCTACATTTTCCAGAATCAGCGGAAGCTGCTGGGTCAGAATGAACCAATGGGTTGCTTCGCCGGTCGCAAGCGCGAAGTTTCCATCCGTAACAGTTGCCGCGGATTTGTCTGCGTTCAGGAAATCTACCAGATCTTCATACTTGGTCCAGCTTCTGGTCGCCTCGGGAACATCTGCGTACTTTGCAGTACCGTTTGTGTAATCTTCCGCAAAGGTCGGATTCGCTGCAGCGATGTTGTAATAGTCGCCGAGAAACAGAACCTGTGTTGCCCAGGTCTCGCCGCCGGTGAAATATACCGGTGTCTTGCCTGCGTCTGCCAGTTTCTCACAGTTCGCTACAAAGTCATCCCAGGTATGCGGGATTTCCAGGCCAAGCTCTTCGTAATCCGGTTTGTAATAGATCACCGCACCGGCCTGTGTGGAAGACTGCGGAGTGCCGTAAACGGCATCGTCAATGGTGACGGAACTCAGGAACGCATCGTCAAACTTCTCAACAACATCCCAATCGGAAATATCAAGGAATCCGCGGGATGGATTCAGGTCATGCAGCTTGGAACCGGAATTGTAAGCCAGGAAGTCCGGAAGGTCTCCGGAGGCCATTCTTGTCTTGAGGATATTATCTCCCTCAGATCCGCCCGGGTTCACTTCAACCTCAAACTCCATGCCCAGCTTCTCGGTAGCCGCATCCATAACAGCCTGTGTTCCTGCGTTGTTTTCGGCATTTCCGGCCCACCATTTCAGGGTAACGCCCTCATACGGCTTGTCTCCTCCCTCGGAACCGCCGGAAGCATCCTCGGAGCCGGAATTATCTTCCGCCGCAGGAGCATCTCCGGAATCGGAACCGCCTCCTCCACCGCCGCTGCAACCTGTCAGAGCCAGACCCATCGTCATCGCGCCGGCGAGTACCAAGGATAAAACTTTCTTTTTCATAATAAAATCCTCCTTTTTTCTTTCACAACGTGTTGTATTTGTTGTACACATTTTACCTGTTGAAGAAAGAAAAGTACATGGAGGATTCAAAACAAAGCTGTTGAAAAAACGAAACACTTAGGAGTTGTAGGAAAATAACTGACACCTCTTGACCTGTGCAGACGGAGATGTAAAAGATATTTCCATACAGTTCCTTACGGGGCAGACGGTTCCGCGGCCTGCTGCTCCGCGTAGTCAGCGGGACTCTGTCCTGTATAGGAATGGAAGATCCTGCTGAAATAGAACTGGTCGCGGTAGCCTACCAGCTCCGCAATGTCCTTGACAAAACGCTCACTGTCCTCTTCTATGAGCTGCTTCGCCCGCTCGATCCGGATGCCGGTCAGGTATTGATTGTAGGACTTCCCGGTATATTTACGGAACAGCTTGCTCATATATGCCTGCGAGATTGCAAACAGGTTGGAGATTTCCTGCAGGGACAGCGGTTCGGATATATGTTCTCTCAGATAAATCTTGATCTTTTCAAAAAATTCCGGAGAATCTACCTTGTAATTCTCTTTCTCTTTTTCCTGGAAACGATAAAAAGTCGCGGACAGGTTCTGCCGCAGCATCTCCATACTTGTGGAGTAATAGAACGCATCCTCGAACTGATACTCGCTCTCGATCAGAGATTCCTCATTCCTGGCCTGGGTCCGGATAAAGTTCAGAATTCTCCTGGCTTCCTGCTCCAGCCAGATCTGCGGGCGCTTCTCCTGTTCCCACCGGGTGAAAGCTCTTGCGATACATTTCTGGAGCTGGTCGTATTTTCCCATTTTGGCATACTGCTCCATCTCCTGAAGCAGAGCAGGCAGCTCCGTGTTATCCAGAGAGGGGAAGCGTTCTTTCAGAAGCTGCTTTTTGTCCAGATCCACAACCTGGGAAAGGCCCACCGTACTGAGAGTATTCAGCCAATAATACAGATCCCTTATCTTTTCGGATATCTCCGGAGCGGAAAATGCTTCTCCATAATACAAAAGCGTTGTGTAAGACCCCTCCGTCTTCTGGCGGAGCTCTACCCGGGTCATATAATCAATCAGCGTCTGCTGTCCCAGCACCTCCCGCGGAATCAGGAACAGTTCTTCCATATTGTCCCGGCCATAGACCAAATAGGCTTCATCGATCGTCCCGTACAGCTCCGGCTCCCTGGCCGGCGAATACCTCCGCGGAAGCCCGTTTTCCCGCAGCAGAGCCGCGTAGAATTCTTTATAGGGAAAGAATTTTTGAATCTCTTCCAGAGTAATCGTTTCGCCCATGCAGAGCTTCCGGAAGATACCGTTCCTCTTATCATAATAGAACTTTCTGAGTTTTTCCTCTACGTTTTTCATGGTGCGCATCATCTGGGAGGGGACGATCGGTTTGGTCAGATAGTCCAGCACACCGCTGCGGAACGCATCCCTCGCGTATTCAAAATCCTGATATCCGCTGATGATACAGAAGCACAGGTTCTCCATCTCTGCGCTGGCATGGCGGACCAATTCGAGTCCGCTCATTACCGGCATCTCCACGTCCGTCAGAACCAGGTCGGGAAACGTCCTCCCGATCACTTCCAGCGCCTCACTTCCGTTTCCGGCAGTACCTACGACTTCAAATTGGGGGCAGTACTTTTCCATGATAATGCAGATGGCCTTCACGGCCATAACCTCGTCGTCTACCACTACCACTTTATATTTGTTTCCGTTTGGTCCCATTGGCTTTATCCTCTATACTTTCTTCGTGCTTATAAAGAGCAAAAAGAGGAAGGCTGCCACGCATGCAAACCTTCCTGCTCTTTACTCCTGCGATTCCTTTATTCCCTGCGGCTCCCTCATTCCCTCCGGCAAAGGATCCCATTCGTTCACACCGATCCTCTGTCTGAATTTTGCCTGCTCCAATGTAAGAACCGGCAGATCCTCCGCCAGATATTCCATCAGTTCTTCAATCCCCTCCCGGGTCACATTGTTGATCTCAAAGATCCGTTCGCATCCCGCATTCACCAGCCATTGCCTGACCATCGGCACATTCGCCCAGGGAGAATCTATCTTTGTGATAATCCCTATGAGCGGACGCAAAATAAAAGAACGTCCGCCAGGGCCGAACAAACTGAACGGCTCATCGGCCGCCTGAACCATCGCCACCACATCGGCCTCAAAGGAAAAGCAGGCAAGTCCCACACTAAATCGCTTGGACTCCGCATACTCGCCCGGTGAATCGATGGTGTCCTCGTCCGCGTTGGTATATTGCGTCTTTACATAATGAAGCTCTTCGCCTCTGAGCGCCTGTGTCAGAGAGGTCTTTCCGGCCTCACTTCTGCCCAGCAAAAACATTTTTTTCATTTTTATTATCCTATTCTATCATCTTTGATCTGTGATCCGCCGTACCGAACGGCTGCATCTTAACTTTTGTAGACCTTGCAGGTCTGAAAACCCAATTCTTCACCAAAGAAGCGTACCACCTCTTCCACAGCAGTCTGAACCTGGGACAGACCTCCGGTGAGAATCAGAGAGCCGCAGAAGCGGTCCATAAATCCAATTTGTACATCCGCACTTTTGACTGCAAAATCAGCGGCTGCCACAACGGCCTCCCATGGCGTAAAACGGATCAGTCCGATGGCTTCCCCGGTGTGATCCTCGCCCTCATGCACACCGATGTGCAGAGCCAGATTCTGATAGATACAGGCATGAGAAGGACTGATCACATGAGCCAGACATACTTCTCTGCCGGGAACCCGCACACGAGTCAGGCGCAGCCTTTTTCCTTTCAGACGTTCATAATCATTGTGAAACAGCTTTTCCAACAATTCTTCCTTTGTGATCTGAGCCATCGTTCTACTTCCCACCTCTTCGTATGATCGGAGCCTTCGCCCTGCTCCCTGCCTCTTCGTATAATCCGAGCCTGCTCCCTGCCTCTTCGCATGATCCGAGCCTTCGCCCTGCTCCCTACCTCTTCGTAATATCCCAGACTACATACCCCATGGTATCCCGAAAATATCCTACGATCTCTGTCATCGCTGAAAAAACATCTGAGATATCCCCCGTGATGATCAGTGTCCCGGTAAAACGGTCTGCAAATCCCAGATAAATATTGCCGCTCTTCACCGCAATGTCGGAGGCGATGACCGCAGACTCGGGCGGAGTCATATTCATAATTCCGATCGCCGACGAGCGGTAATCCACTTGAGGATTTAAGCCTAACTTCTGATATATGATCGGAGCCGGCCCGCCCATCACATGCGCGAATGTGATTTCCTTGCCCGCTACCGTCTCCTGCACAATTCTGATTTGTTCTTCATGCGTATTTTCCATTGATTCCTTCCTCGCTTCCGGAAATGATTCTTTTTGTGATATCCACCATATAAAAAATCATACTATTAATGAAATCAACTGTCAAGTATTATAGGTTCTTTAATGTCCGCTCAATTTTCCCTATCACCGCAAAATAGCTGATCACCAATATGACAGTGGCTCCTGTCCATGCCATGATTTCCGCGTAGAAAATGCCATTTTCTCCGATCAGCAACGGCAGAAATACTGCTGTCAGAGCACGCATGACAAATTCCGCAATGCCGGAAACTAACGGCAGAACCGTATTTCCCATGCCCTGAATCGCGGAACGTGTAATATGCAGGATATACAAAACAGGCAAAAATACACTCATAACAGCCAGATAATAGTAGGCAATCTGAAGCGTCTGTTCAAATTCTTCCGGCGTTCCTGAAATAAACCAGCCAAGAATTATTTTTCCGGCGGACAGCATCAGAAGCGCAATGATCACAGATGTCACCAGTGCAATCAGGATGGCTGCTTTCACGCCTTTCCGTATACGATCCGTCCTGCCCGCGCCCAGGTTCTGCCCGGCGTAAGTGACCATAGAGTAGCCGTACGAAGTAGCCGCCACCTCCAGCACACCATAGAGCTTATTGGTCGCAGTAAAGCCGGCGATAAAAATAACACCAAAACCATTGACCACGAATTGTACGATCATCCCACCGATAGATATGACCGCGTTCTGAAAAGCCATAGGGAACCCCAGCATCAGCAGACGCAGGGGCAGCCGTCTTTCCTGCAGGCTGAAATCAGAGGCGGTAAGCCTCAAAAGCTCTATCTTCCGAATGTGATACAGGCAGAAGAAACTGGAGATCAGCTGCGCAATCAGAGTAGCAACAGCCGCTCCCGCAATGCCCAGCCGAAAGACCAGTACAAACAGCATATTCAGGACAATATTGGTGAGCGCCGCTACGATCATCGCATGCAGAGGCGTCCTGCCGTCTCCCAGCGCACGCAGGACGGAGGCCAGAAGGTTGTATGCCATCACAATCGGAACCCCCATGTACATGATCCGCAGATACAAAAGGGTATTGCGCAGAATCTCCGGCGGTGTCTGCAGAAGATTTAAGACCGGGCGCGCAAGCATCTGCCCGATCCCCAGCAATACGATGGAGGACAGCAAGGAAAGGACCGCGGCATTCCCCACAGATTTCCGTAAATTCTCGTGCCTGCCCGCTCCAAATTCCTGGGCCATCAAAATACCAAATCCCTGTGTGAAACCCTGAATGATTCCCAGCATCATCCAATTCAGCCAGTCTGAAGCTCCAAGGGCCGCAAGGGCACTGACACCGAGAGCTTTTCCTACGACCATGGTATCCACCACGGTATACAACTGCTGAAAGATATTGCCCACCATCAGGGGCAGCGCAAACGAAAAAATCAGAGAGGACGGACTCCCCTCTGTCATATTTTTAATGCGTGATGCCATAAGATCACCTCCGCCAGTTTTTCTCTTACAGTTTCAGAATTAACTTCAGACCCGCGTTCGATCATTGGCGGGTCTGCTTCCGGTTAACCTGACGCGCGGTCTTTGACTTGAGTATAAATCACATGATGAGATAATGCAAGGATATTATGGGCGTCAGAACCACGCATCGACACCGTAAATTGTAACTAACGCACGAATTTCGCAAGCGAAATTCTCTTCTTGTAATAGAAAACGGCGAATGAGCGTGGTATAATCAAACAGGCAATGCAAATAAATTTTAGTTCCCCTTTGGAGGTTCCTATGTTTGGGAAAAAGAATAAGAAGACTGTAAGACAGAAGGCAAAGGCACAGACAAAAAAAACGGCGGTCAAGAGCGGGAAAGTACAGACGCACAAAACCATCACAAAAAATGAGACAGCACAGCCGGGAAAAGGTGTAACAAAGGATGAAAAGGCGCAGGATAGAAGTGATGCGGTACTTGCCAAATTATTAGAAATAGAAAAAGAGGCAAGATTAGAACAGGCGAGAGACCGGGTTGACCAATTGGAAGATGACGAGATTGCTGTGAGTATTGAAGAATTATTGAAAATTATAAGGTCCGGAGAATAGTCACCGGTACATCGTAATCCTCAGATTTACGAATTAGGATAGTCCAAAAGGCACACCTGGTACATCAAATAATAATTGGCCTGAAAAGTGATATGGCTGTTTATTTATTATTCGGTATGCCAGGATGTGCCCTGCGGCCGTTTTAATCAGATATCTTGATCATAGCCTTCCCGGCTCTGCGGTACTCGGGCTTTGTAAAGACATCTACGATATCGTCCAGAGGTACGATATTGGTGATCAGGCTCTCAAGCTCGATCGTGCCGGATTCCAGCACACGGATGGCGCGCTCAAATGTATAAGGATTGATAAATGAGGACGTGATGGTCAATTCTTTTTTGAACACATCGTCCGGTTTCAGCGGATAAGATTCCTCCGGCGCGGCCAGCCCGAAATACATGACCGTTGCTCCTTTTCCCGCAAATTTTACCGCGTCTGCCTGGGTGTGGATGTTGCCTACGCACTCAATGACAACGTCCACATTTTCACAGTAATCGGCCAGAACCGCTTCCACATCTTCTTCAATCGGATTGATGGTCTTGGTGGCTCCAAGCTTCTCCGCGAGTGCCCTCTTCTCCTCCACCGGTTCGGACATAATCACTCTTGCGGCGCCCGCATTCTTCGCCAGCTGCATCATAATCATTCCGATCGGGCCTCCGCCCATCACCAAAACCGTACAGCCTGACCGGATATTGCACAGGTCGATTCCGTGGAGACAGCAGGAAATCGGCTCCGCCATCGCGGCTTCGATAAAGCTCAGCTTTTCTGAGAACTTATACACCTGCTTCTCACGCATAATCACATATTCGGCAAACCCGCCGTCAACGGTTGTACCTACGCCTACATTATTTGTACAGAAATGCTGCATCGCATTTTTACAGAAATAGCATTCACCGCACATATCATTGGGATCACCGCTTACCCTGTCTCCCACCTTGACTGCAGTCACGGCCGAACCTACCTTTGCCACGACTCCTGAAAACTCATGCCCCGGGATTAACGGCGGATTGACCTCGAAGGAACCTCCGTCCCCGTTGAAAATATGCATATCCGTACCGCATACTCCACAGTACTTTACCTGTATCATTACTTCATTCTCTTTCAGTTCCCTGACCGGAACCTCTTCCACCCTAAGATCATGTACTCCATGATATACTGCTGCTTTCATACTATTACCACCTTTTTTAATCATCTCAAACCGCGTTTTTCTGTTGAACAGACCATACGCGTCTCCATAAAATTATATTAGAAAATACCTGTAAACACAAGATTTTCGGTTGCACTTTTTTGTTTTCTAACTGAACTTGGTTACTGTTCACACGGTGCCTTGCACCTTGCTGCAAGGCATCCGACCAGCAAAGTAGCGGTTTCGGGCATCCAGCCCCTCGCCTTTAGGCGACTTTTCAATGGGCTGGATGCGTTGCTATTCGCGGCCGGTCAGGCCATGAATTGTAACCTGAACTTGTTACGATTCTCTTCCGCATTAATTTGCCTGTTTTTTCTTCTGCCAGCAGTCGAAACCAACGGCAAGTACAAGCACGATTCCAAGTATGATGTCCTGGATCCACGTATTAAGGTTCATAAGCACCATACCATTCTGCAGAGCACCGATGATAAATGTTCCTGCTACCACTCCTGAGATTTTTCCATAACCTCCGGCTACGGACACACCGCCCAGTACCACACAGGTGATGACCTTGAACTCATAGCCCAGCCCTGCGTTGCCCATACCGGAACTGGTACGTGACAGAAGGACAAGGCCTGCCAATCCCGCGAAAAATCCTGACAGCGCAAATACCAGATATTTTACCCTTCCCGTACGGATACCGGAAAGCCTTGCCGCCTCAATGTTGCCTCCTACCGCGTAGAAATAGCGTCCGAAATAAGTCTTGTTCAGAATAAATGCGCCCAAGGCAAAGCAGAGAACCATGATGATGACCGGAACAGGAACCGGGCCGATCTTGCCCTGTCCGAATACTTTAAAAGCTTCCGTAAATCCATTGATTGGCTGGCCGTCGCAGATGATCAGCGCGATTCCTGAAAACGCGGTCTGCGTCGCGAAGGTCGCAATCAGCGCCGGAATCCCGATCGTAGATACCATGAAGCCGTTCAGCAGGCCGATGACTATGGCCGCGGCCAGTGTGATGATAATCGCCAGTCCCATAGGCACTCCCTTATTGACCATCAGGTAGGAACACAGAACGTTGACAAAGGTAATGATAGAGCCTGTTGACAGATCGATATCACCCAGCAGGATCACGAATGTCATACCAACGGAAGCAATTCCCCATACTGCGACCTGACGCAGCATGATCAGCAAGTTCGTAGGATTAATAAATCTCGGATTTGCAACTGTAAATGCTAAAATAAGTACGATAACTACGACCCAGATTGCCTGGCTTTTTATAATATTTGCTACTTTATTTTCTTTCATTGATTTCCTCCTCATTGTATGCAGCGCCTGCTCACACAAGGTACACCTATTTTGCTGCCGCGGACGCAAATGTCATGATCGCTTCCTGGCTGAATTCTTCCTTTGCCAGTTCACCTGTCATTTCTCCTTCTGCCAGTACGATGACCCTGTCTGACATCCCCATCAGTTCTTCCATCTCAGAAGAAATCATGATGAGCGACTTTCCTTCTTTTTCTACCAGATCATTCATCAGCTTGTAAATCTCATACTTCGCGCCTATGTCGATCCCTCTGGTCGGTTCATCAAAAATAATCAGCTCGGACTCGGCCGCCATCCATCTTCCCAGGATCACCTTCTGCTGGTTGCCGCCGCTTAAGTTCTTGATAAGCTGATTCAGGTTCGGCGTTTTGATTGCCATGTTGTCCCGATATTTCTCGGCAGTGCTCATCTCCTTCTTCTCGTCAACGACACAGAAATGGGAATCTCTCTCATAGATTGGCATGTTGATATTATTCTTAATGGATATGCCGAGCATGGCCCCGTGGCGCTTCCTGTCCTCGGGTACAAGCGCGATCCCAAGGTCTATGGCTTCTCTCGGACTCTTCGGGTCAATCTCCTTTCCCTTATAGATCATCTGACCAGACTTCTTCTGTACGGCTCCGAAAATCATCTCCGCCAGTTCCGTACGCCCGGCTCCAACCAGTCCTCCCAGACCCAGGATCTCGCCCTTATGGAGCTGCAGGCTGATATTCTTGTCGCCGTTTCCGGTCACGTCTTTCAGTTCCAATATCACTTCATTCTGGTCAATACAATTTCCTCTCGGCGGGTATGTCTCCGTCAGTTCACGGCCGACCATCAGCTGGATCAGTTCCTCCACCTGGCTGTCCTTTGTAATCAGTGTTTTTACATATTCGCCGTCCCGGATGACCACGATCCGGTCAGAGAGCCGATAGATTTCTTCCAGCCTGTGTGAGATATAGATGATGGAAACGCCCTGACTCCTCAGAAGCTCTACAACTTCGAACATACTCTCCACCTCGGCGCTGGTCAGAGGCGCGGAAGGCTCATCCATGATCAAGATGCGCGCATTCTGCTGGATTGCCTTCGCGATCTCTACCATCTGCTGATATCCTACCGTCAGATCTTTCATCAATGCCTTCGGATTGATCTTGATATGTAACTGGTCAAATGCTTTGGCCGCTTCCTCTTCCATTGCTTTTTTATCAATTATGATTCCTTTCCGGATCGGACGACCCAGGAACAGGTTCTCAGCCGCCGATAATTCTTTTACGTTATTAAATTCCTGATATATGATCGCAATTCCGTTTTCCGATGCAAGCTGAGGGGTCATGCTGGAAAACTCCTTGCCGTTCACGATGATCTTTCCGGAGGTTGGTATGACCGCTCCGGAACAGCATTTGATCAGGGTGGATTTTCCTGCGCCGTTTTCTCCGATCAATGCGAGGATCTCACCCGCTTTCAGTTCCAGCGTGACATCCTTCAGCGCAACAACACCCGGGTATTCTTTTCTTATATGCTGTAATTGTAATACATATTCTTCGCTCATATTTTTCTCCCTTACATTCCTTCTAAGACCTCATCCACGTTGTCAGAAGTGATCGGCGCAATCGCACGTACGATATTCTTGTCATCGGAAAAGTCTTCCCCTGAAAGAATTCTTTCAAACATATCCAGACATGCCTGTGCCGTGTCCAGGTTCGAGCCTTCAAAACCTACGATGGCCCTGACCGCCTCTTCCCCTGACTTCAGGGAATTTAACTGCTGCTCGGTAACGTCTGTCGTAATGATACCATAGTTCTCCGGAATATTGCCCTTGCCGAACTCAGCGATGAGCGCCTCGTTCGACCCGATCATGGCGCCCGCACAGACTCCTACGAACACATTTGCATCTGGATGTGCAACCATAACCGTCTCCACATTGGTCTGCGCTTCCGGGGCTTCCAGACCGTCTACCTCGGCAATAATCTCATAGTTATCTTCACAGTTGTCTTCCAGCCCCTTCTTAATACCGTCCGCCCTGTCTTTCAGAACCTTTGTAGAGGGATATCCGATGACCGTAACCTGAGCCTTGTCGTCCGCCGTAAATTTCTCATTGATAAATTCTGCCGCTGTCTTGCCGATTTCCTGCCCCAGCAATTCATTGTCCAGAATCCAGTTTGCCGTCGTATGTTCCATCGGGTCGTCCCAGCACATGACCTTGATCCCGGCCTCCATCGCTTCTCCACAGACGCTTTCCACAGCCTGTGCGTCTGACGGATGAACCATGATCATGTCGCATCCGGATATGATAAAGTTCTCGATCTGCCCGATCTGTGTACCGGAGTTGTCTTCACAGTCCACGATTGTATAGTCCCAGCCTTTTTCATCCAGAAGCCCCTGCAGCTTCCCCATAACACCTGCCCAGTAAGCGTTGGAGAGATTCTGGATTGTGATACCTACCTTGTACTTTCCATCCCCGGAGCCCCCCGAATTGCCGGAACATCCCGTCAGCATAGTTCCCGTCATTGCCAGACTCACAATCATTGCCAGACTCACAATCATTGCTAAAGTCTTTTTCTTCATGCCTCTTCCTCCTTCTTTTAGATGTTTTATTTTTATATAGCTTCGCCGCCAGCTATTTTTTCTTTTATTTCATGTACATTTACCAGTTCATCACATCGATGGCAGACTGCTCTACCACAAGTCCCGCCTTATAGCGTTCCATAAAGAGCGCAAAGCCTGCCTTATCCTCAGCGTAAGGCGTAATGGTTTCTCCGGACAGTTCCTTGAAAATTCTGTTTTCCAGATAGTCCTCCAGCTTTTCTCCGGGCTTCTGGTCCACCAGATATGCCGCTAGCAGCGCGATTCCCCAGGCGCCTCCTTCGCTGGCCGTATCCATGACCGTGACCGGCGCGCCGACCGCCGCCGCAAGATACCGCTGGCCGACGCCTTTTGTCTTGAAGAATCCGCCGTGGCCCATAATGCGCTCTACCTTGACCTTCTCATCCTCCATCAGGATATCCAGCCCCAGCTTCACCGCGCCCAATGAGGTGTACAGATGAACCCGCATAAAGTTGGCAAGATTAAAATTGCTTTCCGCAGTACGAAGGAATGCCAGCCTGCCTTCGTTCAGCATGGTGATATTTTCTCCGGAATAATAGCCATAGGCCAGAAGACCTCCGCAGTCTGGATCTCCCTTCAGTGATTCCGTGTACAGCTTTTCGAAAAGTTCTCCGGTGTTCGTCTTCATTCCCATCAGCTCTGCAAATTCTCCGAACAGACCTACCCATGCATTCAAGTCTGAGGTTCCGTTATTTGCATGTGACATGGCACAGGGAAATCCGGTGGGTGTGGTGACCATGTCGATCTCACGGTACACTTTGCCAAGCTGCTTTTCCAATACAATCATGGCAAAGGTGCTGGTGCCTGCGGAAACATTTCCGGTACGGGGCGCGACAGAATTGGTGGCTGTCATACCGGTCCCGGCATCCCCTTCCGGCGGGCACATCGGAATCCCTGCTTTTAAGCTGCCTGATTCATCCAAAAACGCGGCCCCCTCTTCTGTCAGCTCGCCTGCGTTTTCTCCGGCAGACAGAACCTCCGGGAAAACATCTTCGATCTTCCATGAATACCCATAAGGCTCTACCAGATGATTGAATTTTTCAATCATGGACGCATCATAATTGCAGGTATCCGAATCAATCGGGAACATGCCGGACGCGTCGCCGACGCCGATTGCCTTCCGGCCTGTCAGCTTCCAGTGGATGTAGGCACTCAGAGTCCCCACATAATCCAGATTTTTCACATGTTCTTCCCCGTCCAGAATCCTCTGATACAAGTGAGCCACAGACCAGCGGAGCGGGATATTGAACCCGAACAGTTCTGTCAGTTCGTCCGCCGCCTGCTGTGTATTGGTATTCCTCCAGGTCTGGAAGGGCGCAATCTGATTTCCTTCTTTATCCAATGCCATATAGCCGTGCATCATGGCGCTGACACCGATGGCACCGACTGTTTCCAGGACTACGCCGTATTTTTCTTTTACGGCCTCCCTCAGAGAGCTGTAGCACCTCCTGACACCTGTGTGGATTTCTTCCAAACTGTAGGTCCAGATGTTGTCAATGAAAGAATTCTCCCAGTCATGGATGCCGACCGCAAGGACCTGTCCCTGAAAATCGACCAGCACGCCTTTGATCCTGGTAGAACCAAGTTCAATTCCCAATGCTGTTTTGCCGCTGATGATTGCTTCTCTTTTCTCCATGTTTCTCCTCACTTTCTGATACGGGTTTCCGGAACCGGCGCTGCCGCAGCCATACCGCCGTTTTCCGAAAATGCCGTATCAACACTCTGTCTTCTTTAGCATTCTCGGAAACTTTTTGTACCCAGATTTGTGAGATGATTTTCTGTCAGGAGTGCACAAATTTATGAGGCGTACGTGGAACATACGTTGATTAAATTTGGGTGCTCCTGGCGGAAAATCAGCCGCAAAGATGGGTGCAAGGGAGTTTCCGAGAGTGTTCTTCCTTAGAAACAGGTAAATGCGCCGTCCACGATAAAATCTGATCCTGTCGTAAAGGTGCTGGTGTCTCCTGCCAGATATACGCAAATAGACTGCAGTTCCTCCGGCGTACCCATTCTTCCGAGAGGAGCCATCTCATTCCACTTCTCGATCAATGGGATCAGTGTGGGAGAATTCAGCGTCAGCTCTGTCCCGATGTAGCCCGGACTGATGCTGTTGACACGTACTCCCTTCTTCGCCCACTCAATGGCAAGCGACTTGGTAAGCTGGATGACACCTGCCTTGGAAGCGTTGTAAGCACATTGCGGCTGCGGTACATTGACAATATGCGCCGACATGGATGCCGTATTGATGATGGAACCGCCGCCATGAGCCAGCATATATTTTCCTGCCGCGATATCGGTCAGGAAGATTCCGTTCAGGTTGATGTTGATCACCTTGTTCCACTGCTCGTAGGTCATATCCTCCGCCGGCGCGTTGATGCAGATACCTGCGTTGTTGTGGCAGAAATCCAGTCCCCCCAGCTCGCTGACTACCTTAGCTACCATAGCGTCTACCTGCTCCGGATCCGTGCAGTCTGTCCTGACTGCAATCGTCTTTCTGCCTGTTTTTTCTGCGATCTCTGCGGCTGTCTTTTCCGCCTCCGCAATGTCCAGATCTACGATTGCCACATCTGCTCCGGCTTCTGCGAATGCCGTTGCCGTGCTCTTACCGATCCCCCTTGCTGCTCCTGTTACAAATCCCCTTTTTCCGTCCAGCCTCATTTTTTCAATAATTCCCATGATAATCTCCTTTCTTTAATTTGATTTTGTAAAATGATTTATCAAATTGTAATTACATAATACTCTGTATATCTCTGGATGTCAATCTGTAATATTTCACAAGTTTTGAACAAAAAAATCATGCAATATGCACTATATCTTTTTATTAAAACCCGTGATATAATTTAATTTTGATAAATCACTTTACAAATTGCGATTCAAGGATGGCATTAAATTATGGCAAAAAGCATAACCCCCCATCTGATCAAGCAAAATAATCGAAACCTGATCTATCAATATATTTATAAGAATAAAAAGGTTTCTCAGCAGGACATTTCCTACAATCTTCGTCTGAGCCGTCCGACGGTCACAACAAATCTGACCGCTCTGGAAAATGAGGGCCTGATCACAAAGTGCGGGCAGATCGATACCGAATATGTCGGGCGAAAGGCTGCCGCCTATTCGATCGCTGCTGATTATCGTATCAGTATTGGTGTGGAAATTATTAAAAAAGAGGTGAAGGTAATCGCAGTCAACCTCTATGGCGAAAAGATTGACCTCACAACCTATGAAATCACTTATGAATATGAAGACTCTTATTTTAAAGCTGTTTGTGATAAAATAATGGAATTTAAGGATACGCTGGGCGTAACGGATGAGCAAATCCTTGGGATCGGATTCGCTATGCCGGGGCTGGTCACACCGGACGGGCAGAGTATGCTCTACGGCAAGATCATGGACTGTACGGGACTTTCCCTGGATAAGTTTTCCCGGTATCTTCCCTATCCCTGTTCTTTTATCCACGATGCATACTGCGCGGCATTCTCTGAAGTGTGGGTATCTCCGGAGCTTACGGATGCCTTTTATTTTTCCCTGTGCAAGCACCTTGGAGCGTCGCTCATCTCCAAAGGAGAAATTATCGTCGGCAAGCACGGCCACAGTGCTACGATCGAGCATATTCAGATGATACCGAAGGGTGGGGAGCTTTGCTATTGCGGCAAACACGGATGCATGGAAACGCTATGTTCTCTGTACGTGCTTTTGAATGATGAGGAAACTCTGGATGATTTTTTTGAGAAGGTACGGAGCAGGGAACCTGCCTTTACAGAACGCTGGAATGTATTTCTCACAAATCTCGCAAAAGCGATCAATCTGGTTCATCTTGTCTATGACACGGATTTTATCCTTGGAGGCTATCTTGCCCCTTACCTGTGCGAAGAGGATATCACCTTTCTGTATGAACAGATCCGGCAGCTGACCCCTTTTACGGAGACACAGGATTTTATCCGGCTCAGCAAAATGCCCCGGCATAATATCACGATCGGAGCCGCGCTCTCTTATGTTCAGGAGTTCTTGAATGAGATGGACGGACAATAAGGAGTTGTAGAAAATTTTCTACAACTCCTAAGTTTTTTTGTTGTTATACTCACGGCCGATGAAATCTGGCGCGCAGTATACGTTTCCGCCTACAGGCCCATAGAAAGCCTGAGAAGGCCTAAGATCAACAAATGTCCCGGATAAAACAGATAAAAGAACCACTTGGAAAAGGCACGCCCATGTTCCGCGCGTTTTCCATTATAAAAGCACAGCACCGTAACTCCCGCGGCCGCAACTCCCAGGCTGCCGCAAATCGTTCGTAAAATCAGCTCCCATCCAAAATATAAAAAGCTCTGGGTCTGGTACATAAAAAACGCAAAGATCGCTGTTGCCGCCCCAAAAGAAACCGCCGCCTTTTTTTTCGATTGATATGTGTGCAAAAACATGATCGTATAAAGCGCGGCCATGATTGGCCAGTCGCATATTGCCGTAACCAGAACCAGCAAAATCTGTACAAATATCCGCAGGAAACGATTCTTTATTTTTTCTTCTGCTGCCAGAATCAAGAAACAGAAAAACAAGGTGAACAGCATGTTGAATCCAATGAACTGTATCTCATCTCCATACGAGAATGCAAGGCTGAATGGTATTTGAGATATAACCGCGAACAAAAGGAGGCGGAGGGCATATTTCATTTTGGAGCGTGTGTATTGGTAGCCTTCTACTAAGAACCAGCACATCACAGGCGCCGTAAAATATCCTGCATACTCAAACAACCCCGCCAAAAATGTTCCGGATTCCAGGAAGATATGCGAAATGTGGTTCAGCAGCATTGTCAGCATTGCGATATATTTGATCGTGTCACGGTTCAGGCCGTGGGAAGTCTTTTGGTTCATTGATGGTAATCCTCCTTTGCGCTGTGATGAAAGCGATATTTGCTATTTGGGCCGTTTTATGCCGCCCTTTCGTTTTAACCCAAATCCATGTAAATAGATTTCCGGAACATTGACTCTTTCATCTGCTGTCTCCATTACGATTCCCAAGGTCATTAATGTCTCAAAAATTTCTACATTGGTCTTTCCAGGCAGCCTGTCCCTTTCCTCTGTTGGCCAATTCTCCGGTGAAAGGTATCCTAAAAACTCTGTCTTTTCCATCAGCATTGTCTTTTTCTTTAATCGCTTAATTAGATTTTGCAGCCATTGATACTCTTCCTGTGTCAGTTCCTCCACCCGGTCAATAGAAACCTTTGCCACCGCTCCCCGTAATCTTGTCGGCAGTAATATCTTTTCACCGTCTAAAGCCTTGATATCGTTTTCATTCGTTAACATTTCTCCTGCGGCAAACGCGAAACATTTGAGAAAAGCCCTTGGGGACATTTCTCCCTTTGCATCTTGAATATGATTTGGGACCCAGGTATAGCTTATACCACGCTTTGCATTTTTCCCCATATAGCGCCCAACCATTTTATCAATCAATAATCGAAATGCTTCTTCCGAATCATTGGGCAGGTATCCCAGTTCTCCGTTTATTTCTGTCTGCAAAAGCCCAGGTACACTTTTCAAGTACAAATTTATCTCATCCACTCCGGCATTGGCCATTCTTTTTACCAACAGCCGATAAAGAGAACGTGTGTCCCAATTCAATTCAAATCTATATCCTCCCATTTTAGATGCATCTGCAAATTGAAGGGACTTTGCATTATACAGATCACTCCTCAGGAAGATTTTTGCCTTTATATTGGTAAAACGAGTATTATGCCGGAACCAAAAATCCAGAAGACTTCTGATATATCCAAACAGATTTTCATAATTACCGCAGATACGGTCCAATTCATCATACATAATACAGATATACAGACTCTTTCTTTTCAGAATTGTATCTGCCTGATCCAAAAAGCTTTCCCATTTTTCTTTTTTAGAGTCAAGTGCTTTCCACCACCTTGACACTTCGCTGCAGCTTTCTGTCAGGACATGTTTTATTTCTTCACCTAAATATTCATCAGCTAATACATTTATTTCGTTATCTTCTTTAAATTTCTTTAAAATTACGGAAGAAATCCGGCCTCCCCAAAAAGAATTAAGGTTATCCGGTTTTTCATTTTTTACCAAATCATCGCATACATTAGAAGTTGGAAA
>VSNK01000319.1 GCA_009774255.1 Faecalicatena sp. | reverse complement strand
GTCTTTCTGTCGGCAGCGATGATATTTCATATGCTTCCGGTGGGCGCGGGGGCTGTGTACGCTTGGGGAGAAGATGAGGGGCTTTGCAGACACCATACGGCGCATACGCCGGAGTGCGGCTATGCAGAGGAGGGAAAATGCACTCATGAGCATACTGAGGGCTGTTATAAGACAGTGACAGATTGTGTACATATTCATACGGAGGAATGTTTCCGGAAAAGCGTATCAGGCAATGAGGATTCCTCTACTGACGCAGAGAAAGAAACTGGGAACCCGGAAAACTGCACGCATTCATGTACTGAGGAAAGCGGCTGTATAAAAAAGGAATTGGACTGCCATCATGTGCATGATGAGAACTGCGGTTATGCGGAAGCGAAGCCGTGTACCTATGTCTGCAGCATTTGCCCCATTGAGGAGTTAATCAACGACTTGCCGGATGCGGTGTCGGAGGAGAATGCGGATGAGGTGCGGGGACAGCTTAAGGAAATCCTTGCGTTGTTTTCGAAACTGACTGAGGAAGAGCAGGGGCAGATTGATGTGTCCCCTTGCTACAAGCTGCAAGAAAAACTGGATCAGGCCAATTCGCCCGCTGAAGCCGAAGAAATTCGCTCTGCCAAGGTATCGGTTCAAGACGTTCTTGATTTTAGCAACGGAGGGACAGGCACGGGGGATCTGGGCACGGAAGGCTATCACTGGGATGAAAACAGGAAGACGCTCCAGTTGAAGAATGTCACAATCGACAATACGGTGACTTTGCCTGATGCCACAGTGACTATAGAAACGGAGGGGAACTGCAGTATTAAAAATCTGAGTGTCGTCAGCAACCCGCAGAATACGAAGCTGACTTTCAGCGGAACGGGAACGCTGACAATCATAGAGCATATCGAAATATCCGGCGGTAATGGCAATACTCTTACGATAGAGGAGCATGCTCATGTCGTAGCTCAGGGCGGCCTCTCTATCGGTGCAAGCGGTGGAACGGACTCCACTGTGACTGTAAAAGGAACTTTGAACGCAACGGGAGCAGGAGAAACTAGAGCTATATCTGCCGGAAAGGTAGTTGTGGATTCCGGTGGTGAACTGGATGTTTCCGGGAAATACGGTGTGCAACTCAACGTGCAGGACAGTTTCGGTGAAGTATTTACTATAAATAAGAACGGCTGTTTCACCGCCAACTGTAGTGACTTTAACGTCTGTGTGATCCATATAGGAGGACAATTTCCCGAAGGAAGCCACACTGATCAGGCGATCAATGTCCCAGACGGCTATTTGCCCACAGACTGCGAAGTAAGGCAGAATAAGGCTGGTGAAATTAACCTTATGAAGAAAGGTACAGAGCAAGTGTACACAGGGTTTCTGACCATCCATGAAAATCACGATTGGTCGAAGGACTGGACAACGAACGCGACCAACCACTGGCAAGAATGCCTATATAAGGGGTGTGACAAGAAAAATGCTGATGGAAGGCACTACTTTGACGACACAGGGAATTGTATCACCTGCAACGTAACACTGCGAGTCACTTTGATAAACGCAAACAATTTGACCTATAACGGAAAGGCGCAAACGCCAGGCGGTGAAGTTAAAGTTGAAGTGGGCAATGAAAAACTGGATCCATCATACTACAATACGGTTTACGAGAATAATATCAACGCTGGCACCGCCTTCGCTACCGTTGTGGGGAAAGGTGGCTTAGATGGCTTGAAATTTCAACAAACGGTGCCATTTACGATTGCTAAGGCTAACCCCACAATCACCTGGAAGAGCCCTACACAGACCGTGACCTATTCGGGCCGTCAGGCCGAGATCACTCCGCCCGATGTAACGCTGGTGAACGGAGAAAAATTCAATGGACAGATTAGCTATTCCTATGCAGCGGGAACTCCGGGCCTGCCAACTAACGCCGGAACATACACCGTCAAGGCCAGCATTGCGGAACAGACCAACTACACCGCCGCTGTCAGCACAAACCAATTGAATCTGACAATAGCGAAAGCGGAGAACGCACCCAATATGCCGTCCGAGGAAATGAACGTGTCAAAGAAATGTGAGAAAGTAAGCGATGTGAAGCTTCCGGAAGGCTGGAAGTGGCAGGATACGGATACAAGGATTCCCCTTGAGATTGAAAAACCGCAGAACGCAACAGCAGTCTACATCGGGCCAGACAAAGGCAATTATATAAATGAGTCAGTGATTGTAACCATCACAAGGTCAAACTGCGACCACAATAATACAGAACTTCGAAATGTAGTTGCCGCTACCTGCCAGCAGAAAGGCTACAGCGGGGATACCTACTGTTTGGACTGCGGGCGACTTCTGACAAAGGGAGCGGAAACAGCGCTGACAGGCCACAGCGGCGGTACGGCGTGCTGTATTAGCGGTAAGATTTGCGAGGTGTGCGGTACGGAGTATACGGAGAAGGACAGCGGAGTTCATCTGCATACGGAAACGCGCGGAAAGAAAGACGCCACCTGTACGGCGGAAGGGTACACGGGCGACATATTCTGTACGGACTGCAATACAACAATCAGCTCCGGCAAGGCGCTTCCGGCAGCGGAGCATGACTGGCACGTCACCAGAGAGGAAGCAGCTACTACCACATCAGAAGGAAAGCGCTTTTTTACCTGTTCGCAGTGCGGTGCCACACGCGAAGAAGCCATTCCAAAGCTGCCCTCTGAGGACCATAAACATAATTACATTGCTGCGGTAGTGAAAGAAGCGACCTGCACAGAGGCAGGGGAGAAAAAGTATACCTGTGCCTGCGGGGACTCCTATACGGAAAGCATTCCTGCGCTCGGGCACAATTACACTTCCAGAGTAACGAAGAAACCGACTGTTTACGCAGAGGGCGTGATGACCTACACCTGCAGCCGCTGCGGCGACACTTACACGAAATCGATTAAAAAGCTTGCAAGTAATCCGTCTACACCGGACAACCGTCCGGGCGGCGGGAATCCACCGATCGACGACTCCAACAAGGACGGATGGGAGATCATCACGGATGAAACCGACAAGGCAGGGAACCAAAGCACCGTGAACGTTGACAAGAACGGCTCTGCCGCCGTGCCGCCGAAATCTACGGGGACAAATACCGGGTTCAGAAGCCCGCAAACCGGACAGCCATGGACGCTGCTGCAGATCATGGCGATCAGCATATTGGTACTCAGCACAGGCATCGGCGGATTCTGCGTAGTAAGGAAGAAGGGAAAAAGAGGCAGGTAAGCTGCATCGTGATTGGCCGGGGCATGATATGTGACACATTTGTTCTATAGGAAACTTCTCCCAATTTTCCTATAGAACAAAACCCTCTATTCAACAGGTCATTTGTATTGCAATAAATTGCATGCAAATGACCTGTTGAATCGTAACCGTACAGCTGGAAAAACTTTGTATATATCAGAAAAGGCGCACACTTTTTACCATAAAAGTAGTGCATAGCAATCGCCACACCCCACATTTCTTATTGTTACAACAATTTTTCTATTTTGTATTTCTGTCCTTTCAAATCGTTCTGCTTCTCATACAGATTATTGCGCTCTTTGCAGAGTTCTTTCATACGCTCCAACTGCGCCCGCACTCCCTGCCGGATTATCGGAATTACAGGTGCGGAAGATTTTTCCTGTAATTCCGCAAATCTTCTTCACTGATTTCAGAAATGATTTTGTCAAGCGTTTCCAATAGTTTTGGCTGATCTTCCGGCAGATGTCCCCTAAGCTGGAAGGCATTGGAAGCCCCCATTGCGGCAAAGTATGTGGATATGTTCAGATTTTCCACAAGGGTGCGGAGTTCACGGTATTTTTCATGTTCGCTTTCTTCCTGCCAGTTTCCGTTTTGGATTTCTTTATACAGATCGGATTCAGGATAAATTGTCAGCATATTCGGGCCAATCAGGAACGGATGGAGCTGGTTGAATATTTCTGCGGATGCTTTCGCGCCGGTTTCACCGTGTCCCTTGCCGGAAATGCTGGTCAGGTAGAAGAAGCTATATTCGATGCCGGACTGTTCTAATCGCTTGCATTGAGTTAGAATATCTTTGGAAGTATAACCTTTGTGCATAAAGGCCAGTGCCGCATCATCTCCTGTTTCCACACCGATGGTCAGCCCGTTGTAACCGGTCTGACGGAGCCGGATCAGATCTTTGTCTGTCTTATTTACGGAGTCTGTAATGCGGGCAAAACAGCCAATGGAATCCACAGAGGGAAAATATTTATGGATAAGTGATGCGATTTCGAGCAGTTTCTCTGTTTTCAGGACAAACGGGTTGGCTCCGGTTAAGAAAACACGCTGAATCGGCTCTGGATTTTCTTTCCCCTGCAGTCGTGTCAACATCTTGGAATAGGGATTTGTACGCAGAACCTGTGCTTCCAGTAAGTCACTTTCGATGTCTTCCATAGGCGACATTCTGAATTTGAATGGCAAATCACTGTACAGGGTACAGAACTTGCATTTATGATGGGTACAGCCCGCTGTTACTTCCAGCAGAAGCGAGTCTGCTTCATAGGGCGGACGCCAGATTGTTCCTGTATAATGCATGATAAACACCTCAAATCAAATGATAATTATGTACAGGCAACGAGGCAAACCTGCACATGATCGTCCCGTTAGGATGATTATAGCAAAGTGCGCCGAAAAGAAAAGTACTGTACTTTTTTGAAGTACCTTTTATTTTGATGGGAAATAGGGTATGATGTTGAGGGAAGGAGATGGGAAAATGAGAAAATCAGAAGAAGCCGTAAACCGATGCAGGACGATTTCTATGGTGCAGAAATTACTGGGAGGAAAATATAAGATTGAGCTTCTTTGGTATATCGGGAAGTGTGATGTTCGGCGCTTCGGGCAGCTTCGCCGCCAGATAGGGGAAATCACGGAAAGTTCGCTGACGAAGCAGCTTCGGGAACTGGAAGCGGACGGATTCATTATCCGGCATGATTTTTGTGAGGTGCCGCCGCGGGTGGAGTATACTTTAACAGATCTCGGCAAGAGTTTTTTGCCTGTTCTCGATTGTATGAAATCGTGGGGAAATGAGAATCTGCTTGTATGACTGATGAAATATCCTGCGCAATCTGTATCAGTTATTTTCCTACAACTCCTAAATCTAAAGATACATAGCGGCATTTCTTAAGGCTGTGTCAGCGGTATTCCCTTGGGGAAGTGTGGTAATATCCACGGAATGCCTTGTAAAAATTGCTGGAACTGATCACCACCGTAGGGCATCCCCCTTTCCCCTGCAAAGCGCAGCTTAGGACAAACAATTTACGAAAATTGTATATCAGAAAAGGCGCACCTTCCATAAAATGGGTGCGTCTTTTCTGTGCCGCAAAATGCAGATGATCGGCAGTATGCCGTCCCTGCCCCTGGCTCCCGCCGCTGGGGGCTTGCATGTCTCTGTTCGTATCTCTGTTTCATTCAATCACTCAACTCCTTATTCCGTATGAACCGTACTCATTTTTTTGCGGATATTCCTGTATTGTGCGGGGATTTCATCAAGGGACAGGGAACGGACCCGTTCTTCTGTTCCGTCCTGGATTGCCTGTTCGTAATACCAACATTTAAATTCCAGAAGGTTAAGGGTTTCCTGTAAATCCTCCATTTGCTTTTTCACGGCATCTCTTCGTGCCTGGAACAGCCCAAGCCGTTTCGTCAGGGATGATTGATCTCCCTGCATGGCCATGTCTATGAACTCCCGGATTTCTTTAATAGACAGACCGGATTGCTTCAGGCATTCGATGACATTCAGCCATTCAAGATTCTTTTCGGTAAACATGCGGATGCCGCCGCTGGAGCGTTCCACAAAAGGGAGCAGACCTTCTTTATCATAATAGCGCAGCGTGGAAGGGGGAATGCCTAATATCCTTGCCATTTCACCAATTGTATAC
>VSNK01000318.1 GCA_009774255.1 Faecalicatena sp. | reverse complement strand
GGATAGATACGTCAAAACAGGCACCGACTGGAAAAAATAAAAAAATTATTTACAATCGAGAACAAATATGCTATGGTATATAAGAAATTTAGGAAAAAACGGCGTTTTTTCGTTTTCGTAGAGTAATATACTTCAAGAAAAAATATACCTCAATAGTCTTCTTTGGGAACGACTATTGAGGTATTTGTTGTAATTCACAATATTACTCATACTTGCGTTTCTTGCCTTTCTCGACAAGAGGAACAAGAAGAAGTAAAATGCCTATCCTGTCTGTCAACAGGATAGGCGGTGTCCGTAAGGACATTTAACCTTTTATCGGGGGCAGCCACTTTGGAGTGGGCGCTTTCCTTGCGTTTAATATATCATTTCTTTCTTAAAAAATCAATAATGTGTTTTCATTTTTAAAAATATACCCTTTTTTCCATAAAAAACCAATAAATGATTGCAAAGTTTGTTCATTTCCTATATACTTTTCATAGTCGGTTTGTAGCTGTATAGCAGTCCCCATTGCCGCAGTCTGTTTAAAATGGCGGTCTAAGGCTCTGTAACGATTGAACAGCTGTGACGATATGCAACTGAAAATAAACAACAACAAAGGATGAATACAATGAATTATGAAGATTTTTACCAGGATCTGCAGCCCCGCGAAAAGTCTGTAAAGGACTCCATTTCTTCTCTTCAAAAGCTTTTTAAGGCCATCCTGCGGGAGACTGAGAGCGGAGATGTGAAGAGCCTCGCCCGGGATCTGAGCGCTATGGAGGAGACAGCGGCAGATATCTCTTCCACCTTGAAGGAGCTTGTGGATATGGTAGATGATTTTGATACACAGGCCTATTTTGAAAATGGGGATTTTGCGGAGCAGATGCTTGCTGTCTGCAAGGAAAAGGGTGTGGATGTCCGCGGTGAATTTCCTGTCTATGAAATGTTTCCTTTCCGTGTAAAACTGGACGCTGAAAACCAGGATGTCTATATTGACCGAAAAAAGCTGCAGTGCATGCGTCCACAGAGCTTGGTGGATACGATTCAGCTCAATCAGGAAAAGCTCAACAAAGCTGCTTTCAATCCACAGGTCTTTGCCAATGAATTGTCTGACGCATATGACCTTGCCCTTATGAAGCAAAACCGTCGGCCAGGCACTGACATTTACCTCACCAGCCTGTACAAGCTCCTGGCTCCCATGAGCCGTTTTCGGAAAGATTACAGCCAGAAAAGTTTTGCGTTCGATCTGGCACGGCTCTATATTTCCAGAGAAGAAATGACTAAAAGCGGAAGAATGTTCCAGTTCGGACCGACCCGTGAGCATCCCAAATCTATCCGTATCCTGGATCAAAACGGAAAAGAACAGTTCCTGGCTACCATTCGTTTCTTTGAAGAAGAATCGTAACTACCCAGCATAGGATAGCACATTTACTGCGCTATCCGTACGAAACGTATAGATTGCAAGAGCAATCCCCATTGACGAAGTCAATTTTCATGGGATTGCGGTCGTATCTGCATGGATACTGAGCAGATACGAAGAGCATTCTCGGAAACTCTTTGTACCCAGATTTGTGAGATGATTTTTTGTCAGGAGTGCACAAATTTATGAGGCGTACGTGGAGCGTACGTTGATTAAATTTGGGTGCTCTTGGCGGAAAATCAGCCGCAAAGATGGGTGCAAGGGAGTTTCCAAGAGTGCTCACGAAGAATAAGAGGTGAAAATATGCAGGAAGAAGAATTTCTGACCACCCCTGAGGAAACCGTTTCTGCACTGGATTGTGCACGGCAGCTTACCTGCGGGATTAAATTTCTTACGGATTTCTGGACGGAAAAGTATCTTCAGGAATATATCAAAAACGGCGGCAGCAAGATCAAGTTCATAACCGGACGCAAGGGAAGCGGCAAGACCCATTTTCTGCGTCTCATGACTTCCATTGCGCAGAGGGAAAATTATAAGACCGTCCAGTTTTCCGCAAAAGATATCTGGATGCATGATTTCAAAGAGATATACATAGAAATATTCCGTCAATGCGGCATCATGGAATGCCTGGAGGCGATCAGCCGCCATCTGATCCGTGAAATGGGATTTGATTACCATGATATTCCGGAGGGGAAGCGTTTTATCGATTATCTTTCGGAAAACAACTCAGGTGATGCGCTGACACGGCGGGAAATTCGTACCCAACTGAAGCATTTCTTTCTGGAAAATCCCATGCTTGACAACAATTTTGCACTTGCATGCAGTATGCTGACAGGCAGCATACTTGGCTACCCTGTTCTGGAGGAACAGAATCGGAACCTGCTTCTGGCATGGCTGGAGGGGGATCGCACCATAAAGCTTTCCCAGCTTCGCGCGCTGGATTTCTATCCAAGCCGCATTACAAAGTATAACGCCAGACATATGCTCCGCTCCCTCACAGAGGTGATTCATATGGGTGGATATTCCGGACTTTTCATTGCTATTGACGACCTGGAGATCCTGATCAGCCGTTCCAGCCTCGAACCGGTGCATTACACCAAGATGAAGCGGGAAGATACTTATGAAAGTATCCGCCAGCTGATCGACGACATTGACAGCATGAAATATATCATGTTCGCGTATGGCTTTGACCGTGAACTGATTGATAATGAAAATGCCGGCCTGAAAGCTTACCAGGCTTTGTGGATGCGGATACAAAATGAAATTATAGGAGAACGATTCAACCGTTTTTCCGATATGGTCGATCTGGACCGGCTGGCAGCTCAGGAATACACGCCCGATGTGATCATTTCCATTTCCGAGAGCCTCGCCGAACTGCAGAAAAATATACAGGCAGCTCCGCTGGACCGGGAAACTGCGGAGGAGATTGCGGCTCAGGCAAGGACCGGCTCCGTCGGCATACCGCAGCTGATCCAAAATATAATGCAGGAGGTACGGATCGATGTATGATATTGAAGCCAGACACATCATTGAAGCTCTCCGCTCCGGCGTTCCTTCCCGCGCTGTCGGGCAGTATTTTTCCGAGGCACGGCCTAAAATCATGCGGGAAATTTCCGACCGGCTGGACTCCGTATGTGATCAGGGGAAATCCAGCGGAATGATCATCAGCGGAAAATACGGCGAAGGGAAGACCCATTTGCTGAATACGGTATTTAATCTGGCCCACTCGAATCAGATGGTAGTTTCCTATCTTTCCCTGAGCAAGGAAACGCCTATGGACAAGCTGTATCTGATCTACCAGAAGGTCATCCAAAATACTTACCTTCCGATGCGCCAGCAGCCAGGATTTATGCATGAGCTGCAAAAGATATCCGCAAACAACCCGATTGCCAGTGAGATGTTGTTTTACGCGGCAAAGCATCTGCAGACAGACAAGCTGTATTATCTGTTCCGTTCCTACCTGGGCACGGAGGATTCCGATGAAAAATTCCTCCTTCAGGCGGATCTGGAGGGCGATTTTGTAGCAAATGCCGCTCTCAAAAAGATTTACCGGCGCATTTTTAACGAGCCGGTAAAATATAATGTGAACTTTACTAAGACCCGGCACTGCAGTGACTATTTTTTCTTCATGAGCCATCTGTTCACACGGATGGGCTATCACGGATGGGTGATCCTGATTGATGAAACAGAGCTGATGGGAAGGCTTGGAAAGAAAGCCAGGCTGAATGCCTACCGCAATATGGCGCGTTTTCTGCTTCCGGAGCTGTGCCCGGAAAATACGTTCAGCATCTTTGCGCTGAGTGCTTCCTATACGGAGGATGTGATTGAGGCCAGGCATGAATATGAAAATCTGGAAGCTGTTTATCCGGATGAGCCGGAGCCTGCAAGAACGGTTCTGGATCTTCTGGTAAAGGCACCTCAGCTTGTACCTCTGACCAAGGAAGAGATCAACAACATCTTGTATAAAATACAGGATTTCCACGGCAAAGCCTATGAATGGACGCCGAACCTTTCTCTTTCTTCCCTGGTGGAATCTACCCAGTCCGGAGGTTATCTGCTCCGCACAAAGATCCGGGCGGCGATTGAGTTTTTAGATCAGCTCTATCAGTACGGAAAAGCCGGGAAAACCACAGTAAATGAGCTGGGAGAAGAAACTTTTACGGAAGATGTTCCGCTGCTGGACTCCTCCGATAGCTGGTAAAACGATTAAGGAATTGTAGAATAAAAAAGGAAGCACTTAATTATCTAACAAATTTCGCTGATATGTCCTTAAAGAGCCATTATGAATCTGGTAACTGGAATGACATCATTGAGATTTGCAGAATAAACTACCGGCAATTACATATGGATAGCTCCGATTAGGAAGCTACCCTAAAAAATTAATTACGTCCATATAAAAATGACTGCTCATCCAAAGTTTGCCGCTTTGTGGGCAGTCACTTTTTACTGTGTTCAGAAATTTAGGAAAAATCTCTTGTCAGCAGTTCATCCTCCGTCAACAATTCTTCCACAGTCCCCAGCCCCAGTTCTTCCAGTACCTTCCGCACATAAGGATTTTCCAGCGGAGTGCCGAACCGGGCGTTTTGGGCATAGGTATCGACATGCCTGGTTCCCTCTTCCGCATCGAGAATCGCCTTGGGGCCGCCGACACAGCCGCCCACACAGCCCATTCCTTCGAAGAAATTCGCCTTTGTTTTTCCTTCTTTGATTCTGCGGATCATCTCCATGCATGCCTTTGTGCCATTTGCCAGCTCCGCCTGAACATGGATGCTCCGGTCCGGCCGAAGCTGATCCACCATCTCAGAGACCGCATGGCTGACCCCGCCGGTCCGCGCATAGAGCCTGCCTGCCTTAGAGGCATGCTCCTTTTCCAGATCTGCCAATTGATCCGGATGGATATCTGCCGCCCGGAATATATCCCTCAGTTCCTGAAATGTCAGCACATAATCCACCGCGTCCGCAATATCAGGCTCTTTTGCTTCCTTCTTTTTTGCCAGGCAGGGACCTGCGAATACTGTCACCGCGTCCGGATGGATCCGCTTGATCATGCGGCCGCAGGCAATCATAGGAGACACGGCACCAGGCACATGGGGCATCAGTTCATGATAAATCTTGCGGATCATGGAAATCCACACTGGACAGCAACAGCTGGTAAGCTGGTAATCTCCCGTGTGCTGTACATGGCGGTCAAATTCCAGTGCTTCCTTCAAGGTCAGGATATCTGCGAACAGAGCGACCTCCACCATACCGGTGAAGCCCAGTGCTTTGAAAGCCGTGCGCAGCTGTCCGGGTGTCACATTTGCGCTGAATTGCCCGAAAAATGCCGGTGCTACCATCATATAGGCCGGCCCCTTGGCCTCTCTCACTGCCTTCATCGCCGGGAGCACATCCCTGCTCGCAGTCAGCCGTCCGTCCTTACATGCCTCAATGCATGCCTCACATCCGGTACAGAGTTCCGGGTCAATCGTCATATTTCCGTCCTCGCTCCATCGGATCGCATCGAAGATACAACTGTTCTGGCATGCACGCTCATAGGCGCACTGCTGGCATTCATCAATGTGAAGAACCGCAGCGTGCTTTTCCGGGTGGAGCAGGCAGTCCAGGTGGTACGGGTCGTAGCCAACGGGTAAGGGGTCGTCCGGATTGATTTTTCTCGCAAGAAGATCCTGGTAAAGTTCGTCAAATGTTTTCATAGATTCCTCATTTCTTCCATAAACCACATTCTGACACAAAATGTGATTAGCTGAATGTCATTTTATTAGGAACTGTAGGAAAATAACCTAAACAGATTGCGCAGGATATTTCTTCGGATGTGCAAGTCAAAAAACGCAGGCGTAGTGGGCTACGTCGAGGCTTTTTGACTTGTGCAGCCGGAGAAATAAACAAGCAAGATGTTTCAGGTTATTTCCATACAGTTCCTTACTATTCACATATCTTATTATAGACAGAAATGAGAATTTCTATCATTGACAAAACTCTTTTCTTTGTCCGCATTTATATTTTTATTTACAAAACAGAAATTATGCGGTATTGTTTCTATAT
>VSNK01000317.1 GCA_009774255.1 Faecalicatena sp. | reverse complement strand
CAATGTAACAGAGTTTGTTGGAAATAAAAAGTAAAAAAAGAAGCTGAAAATAACTATTGACATTCAATCATCCTATGTTAAAATAGAAAAGTATCTGGGATTTATATAGATAAAGATAAATGAATAGGAAAAAGCAATGAGCGTGTAAAGTAGAGACTCATTTTCTATCAGAGAGAGAGAATCACCGGCTGAAAGTTCTCTTTAGTTCAGATGACGATCGAATTTCCCACGTTAGCTGCATTTCTGAACCGGGTGAGGAGCGTCCGGCGAGGGACTGAGTTTGTGCCTCCAGGAACCGCGGGGAAATAATCTGTACGGATTGGACGGGAGATTTCTCCGGAAAGTAGGGAATGCCGTAGGTTGTACGTTACACAAGGATAGAGAGCCCATGGATCTGTTGTCTGTGGGAATCAGGGTGGTACCGCGGATCATAACTTCGTCCCTTTTTGAGGGGAGGGAGTTTTTTTGTTTTATCAGGAAACTTCTTCGAATGTTACCATCCTTTACAGGGAAAGGACCAGCCATTGCAGAGAAAGGAGAAACCAGAATGAAAGACAGATTGGAACAGATCAAAAAAGAAGCGATCGCGCAGATCCAGGCGTCAGATGTGCCGGAAAAGCTCAACGATGTGCGTGTTCGCTTTCTTGGCAAAAAGGGAGAGCTGACTGCCGTACTGAAAGGAATGAAGGACGTGGCGCCGGAGGAGCGCCCGAAGGTAGGGCAGCTTGTGAATGAGACAAGAGCTGCCATTGAGGCGATCATGGAAGACACGAAGAAAAAAATGGAAAAGGCCATCCGTGAGGAGAAGCTGAAGGCAGAGGTCATTGACGTGACGCTGCCGTCCAAGAAGAACCGTGTAGGCCACAGACATCCCAATACCATTGCGCTGGAAGAGGTAGAGCGTATCTTCGTGGGAATGGGCTATGAGGTTGTGGAAGGACCAGAGGTGGAATATGACCTGTATAATTTTGAAAAACTGAATATTCCGGCAGATCATCCGGCAAAGGATGAACAGGATACCTTCTATATTAATAAGGACATTGTGCTTCGTACCCAGACTTCTCCTGTGCAGGCGCGTGTGATGGAGCAGGGAAAGCTGCCGATCCGTATGATCGCGCCGGGCAGGGTATTCCGTTCGGATGAAGTGGACGCGACCCATTCTCCGTCCTTCCACCAGATTGAGGGACTGGTGATTGACAAAAATATCTCATTTGCGGATCTGAAAGGAACACTGGAGGTATTCGCAAAGGAACTGTTCGGACCAGAAACAAAGACGAAGTTCCGCCCCCATCATTTCCCATTCACAGAGCCCAGCGCGGAGGTGGATGTGAGCTGCTTCAAATGCGGCGGAAAGGGCTGCCGTTTCTGCAAGGGCTCCGGCTGGATCGAGATTCTGGGCTGCGGTATGGTACATCCTCATGTGCTGGAGATGTGCGGGATTGACCCGGAGGAGTACGGCGGGTTTGCGTTTGGCGTAGGACTGGAGAGAATCGCGCTTCTGAAATATGAGATTGATGATATGAGGCTTCTGTATGAAAATGATATTCGCTTTCTGAAGCAGTTCTGACAGGGCGGCATGAAACAGGAAGATATTTTGGAAGAAATCAAAACAGGCAATAAATAGAAAGTGAGGAAGAGACATTGAATACTTCATTATCATGGATAAAAGCATATGTGCCGGAGCTGGATGTGAGCGCCCAGGAATATGCGGACGCGATGACGCTGTCCGGTACGAAGGTAGAAGGATATGAGAAGATGGACGCGGATCTGGATAAGATCGTGATCGGCCGGATCGAGAAGATCGAGAAGCATCCGGATGCGGATAAGCTGGTGGTCTGCCAGGTAAATATCGGAGCGGAGACAATCCAGATCGTGACAGGCGCGCCGAATGTATTTGAGGGGGCGAAGGTGCCTGTGGTGCTGGACGGCGGACGTGTGGCGGGAGGACATGACGGTTCCAGGACACCGGGCGGCATCAAGATCAAAAAGGGGAAGCTCAGAGGCGTGATGAGCAATGGTATGATGTGTTCCATCGAAGAACTGGGCTCCAACAGGGATATGTATCCGGAGTCTCCGGAGGAAGGCATCTACATCTTCCCGGAAGAGGCGCAAATAGGTGCAGATGCGGTGCAGGCGCTGGGGCTGGATGACGTGGTGGTAGAATATGAGGTGACCTCCAACCGGGTGGACTGCTTCAGCGTAGTCGGGATTGCAAGAGAGGCAGCGGCGACATTTGACAAGAAATTTGAGCCTCCGGTGGTGACGGAGACCGGAAATGACGAGGATGTGAATGATTATATCAAGGTTTCGGTGGAAAATACGCAGCTTTGCCCCCGGTACTGTGCAAGAGTGGTGAAGAACATCAAGATCGGGCCGTCGCCGAAGTGGATGCAGAGACGGCTGGCATCGGTGGGGATCCGTCCCATCAACAATCTGGTAGACATTACCAACTATGTGATGGAGGAATATGGGCAGCCCATGCATGCCTATGATCTGGATACGATTTCGGGACGCCAGATTATAGTGAAGACGGCGCAGGACGGAGATATATTTACCACACTGGACGGACAGGAGAGGAAACTAGATCAAGATGTGCTGATGATCTGCGACGGAGAAAAAGAGATTGGCATTGCAGGAATCATGGGCGGAGAGAACTCTATGATCACGGATGATGTAAAGACCATGCTGTTCGAGGCGGCATGCTTTGACGGGGTCAATATCCGGAAATCCAGCAAGCGTGTGGGACTGCGTACGGATGCGTCAGGCAAGTTCGAGAAGGGGCTGGACCCGAACAATGCAAAGGCTGCCATAGACAGGGCGTGCCAGCTTGTAGAAGAGCTGGGAGCCGGGGAAGTGGTCGGCGGAACAGTAGATGTATATGGAAAAGAGAAGAAGCCGGTTCGTGTTCCATTTGACGCTGAGAAGATTAATGCAATGCTGGGAACGGATATTTCAGAGGGAGAGATGCTGGGATATTTCAAAAAGATCGGCCTGGAATATGATGGCGAGACAAAGGAAGTGATCTCGCCGACGTTTCGGCAGGATCTGTTCCGGCTTGCAGATCTCGCGGAGGAAGTGGCGAGATTTTATGGGTATGACAATATACCGACCACTCTGCCGAGCGGAGAGGCTACGGCCGGAAAGCTGTCCTTCAAGCTCCGGATCGAGCAGGTTGCAAGAGATATCGCGGAATTCTGCGGTTTCAGCCAGGGAATGTGCTATTCCTTCGAAAGTCCGAAAGTATTTGACAAATTGCTTTTGCCGGCAGATTCCCCGCTGCGCCGGACCGTGGAGATCATGAATCCGCTGGGAGAGGATTACAGCATCATGCGTACTACGTCTCTGAACGGGATGCTGACTTCGCTGGCCTCCAATTATAATAGAAGAAATAAAGATGTGCGCCTGTATGAGCTGGGAAATATTTATCTTCCGAAGAGCCTTCCGCTGACGGAACTGCCGGAGGAGCGGATGCAGTTTACGCTGGGAATGTATGGGAAAGGCGATTTCTTCAGCATGAAGGGTGTGATCGAGGAATTCTTTGAGAAGATCGGGATGAAGAACAAGGAAACCTATGATCCGAATGCCGGCAGGCCCTACCTCCATCCGGGACGCCAGGCGAACGTCATTTATGACGGAAAGGTCATCGGATATCTTGGGGAGATCCATCCGGAAGTGGCGGATATTTATGGAATCGGAGAGCGCGCGTATGTAGCAGTCATTGACATGCCGGAGATTATGGAGTATGCTACATTTGACAGAAAATATAATGGTATCGCAAAATATCCGGCAGTGACCCGTGACATCAGCATGGTCGTGCCAAAGCATATCCTGGCAGGGCAGATTGAGGAAGTGATTTCCGCAAAGGGCGGAAAGTATCTGGAGAGCTATGCGCTGTTCGACCTGTATGAAGGAGCGCAGATCAAAGAAGGCTTTAAGTCAGTGGCATATTCTACCGTATTCCGGGCAAAGGATAAGACGCTGGAGGACGCGGAAGTGACGGAGGCTATGGATCGGATCCTGAAAGCGCTGGAAGGCATGGGGATCGAGCTGAGGAAGTAAGGAACTGTATGGAAATCACTTTTACATCGCAATCTGTATAAGTTATTTTCCTACAGTTTATAAGAAACGGTGTTTCGGGACTGCTGTCCACTCTTGAGACGCACCATGCCGCGGGAGTGGACAAGTATGTTTTGCGCCGGAAACGAAGGAGGCAGGTATGAAGAAAAAGCAGACAGCCGGTCTGATTGTGGCGGCAGTATTGTTTATTGCAGTGGGAGTGTCCAGCGTGCTGACCAATACGATCTCTCAAAATATTCTGCAGGAGAGTATGGCAGGAATGTTGGCCCTGGAATACGATTATGATACTCCGGATTATGATTTTATTGCGGTCGTGGATGTGGTCGGCACGATTCAGGAACAGGAGGAGAGCAGTATATTTGAAATGGCGGAAGGGTATCAGCATACGGACACCATGGATTATATAGATGAACTGATGGGGAACTCTTATAATAAGGGAATCCTTCTCTATGTAGATTCGCCGGGCGGTGCGGTGTATGAATCGGAGGAACTGTACCGGAAGCTGCTGGAATATAAGGAAACGACCGGGAAGCCGATATGGACGTATATGTCTCATTATGCGGCTTCCGGCGGATATATGATTTCCATGGCATCGGACCGGATCTTCGCGAATGCAAATACGACGACAGGTTCGATCGGCGTGATCATGTCAGGATATGATATGACAGGTCTGTATGAAAAGCTGGGAATCCGCTATGTCAGCATTACCAGCGGAGAGTATAAGGACAGCTCCAGACTGACGGATGAGCAGATTGCTGTTTATCAGGAGCAGGTGGATGAATATTATGGCAAATTTGTAGGGATCGTTGCGGATGGCCGGGATATGCCGGAGGAGGAAGTACGCAGGCTGGCCGACGGGCGGACCTATACGGCAGACCAGGCATTGGAAAATGGACTCATTGATCAGATCAGCTCCTATGAAGAGATGAAGGAAGCAATGGAAAATGATCTTGGGGTATCGGATTTTTATAAGCCGTCCCAGCCGGAAAATGTGTTTGCGTCGTTTTTTTCGGAATTGAAGGAACTGGTTCCGAAGTCGGAAGCACAGATACTGGAGGAAACCGCATCAACAATGGAAAGCGGGGTGCCGATGTATTATGCAGAACAATTACGATAGCCGGAGGGCTGACGAAGGTGTGACCTATGCGGGATTCTGGGTGCGTCTGGCGGCATATCTGATAGACAGCGTGATCGTATTTTTCCTGCTTCTGGTGGTCAGGGCGGTGATGTCCGGAGTCATGTCCGTACTGTCCGGGACTGCGCTGGGCGGAAATATCTTGTTCAGCTATACGCTGAAGGATATTGTGCTTTATCTGGGAGAGGTGCTGTATTTTATTCTCTGCACCCGGTATACGGGGACAACGCTTGGAAAAAGGGCGATGAATCTGCGGGTGATCCGTGTGGATGAGAGCGGGGAATTGGATTTTTTGACAATTGCTTATCGGGAGACCGTGGGAAGATTTTTGTGCGGGATTTCCATCTGTATCGGATATCTGATCATTGGGCTGGACAGAGAAAAGCGTGGATTTCATGATATGCTGTGCGATACACGGGTGGTGTATGGCAAAAAGGTGAAGATCTATCCGGTGCCGCCGCAGAATGTGCCATATGGTACGGGATATCCGGCAACACCGCAGAATGAGCAATATGGTGCGGTATATCCGGTGCCGCCGCAGAATGGATCATATGATTCGATACATCGGGAGCCAACCCAGAATGACGTATCCAATACGGTATATTCGGCAACACAGCAAAACGGCTCATATGGTACGGTACATCCGGCAACACAGCAAAACGGCTCATATGGTACGGTACATCCGGCAACACAGCAAAACGGCTCATATGGTACGGGATATTCCGTACCGC
>VSNK01000316.1 GCA_009774255.1 Faecalicatena sp. | reverse complement strand
ATTTATATATTTTTTAGATATATTTTAACATTTCTTTATTTTCACATGTTGCTTTTTATATAAATCATATAACTCCTCCATGATATTATATATTTTATATAATACGATAAGACTATAAGGAGGAAGCCATGAAAGGAAAAGAACTTGTGAAACTGTAAAAAAAGATGGATGGGTATTAGATCGAGTAAACGGAAGTCATCACATCATGGTTAAAAATGGGCAATCGATATCCGTTCCGGTTCACAATACAGACATCCAGAAAGGCTTACTTCATGCACTCATGAAGAAGGCGGGGCTGAAATAAATCCCTGCCTTTCCAAAACCAAAAAGAAAGGAGTTATTGGGTATGACAAAAGTATATCCTGCAATTATCCATGAAGAAGAAGGTTATTGGGTGGAATTTCCTGATCTGTCCGGATGTTTCACGAACGGAAGCACGCTGGAAGAAACTATGGAAATGGCACGGGAAGCGTTGGGGCTGTATCTGGTAAGTCTTATAGAACATAGGCAGGAAATCCCGGTTCCGTCCAGCATAGCGGATATTCAGACAGCAGATGGCCAGACAACGTATATTTCTACAGATGTAGACGCATACCGCCGCGATACAAGAGCTGTGAAAAAAATGCTGTCCATTCCTGCGTGGCTGGCGAAAGAAGCCGAAGAACGAAATATCAGTCTGTCCAAGGTTTTACAAGATGCATTGAAAGAACAGCTTAATCTCGCATAAAATAAGCCTGCCCTGTCAACATAACGTTTACAGGCAGGCTTACTTTTTCTGAATGAATCACTACAACAAATCCAGATACGCCGCCTCTTCCTCACTCATTTTCATCGACATGGCGTCAATATTGGCCTGCATCCTTTCCGCGCTGGAAGTGCTGACGACCGCCAGCGTATTCAGCTTCTGCCAAAAGATCCATGCCATAGCGATCTGGGACACCGTACACTGCTTTTTCTCCGCCAGCTCCTCGCATCTGCGCAGCCGTTCAAAGTTATCCGCACATCCATACCCCTTCATTGCGAATTCATCCAGAATCTGGCCCGCCTTCTCACGTTCCCCACTCTTCACCCTTCCGGATAAAAATCCATGGGACAAACTGGAATAAGCGATGACTGGCATCCCCTGGCTTAGATACCATTCCCTTGCCGCCTCATTGGAAGGGCCGGAGATGGTCACACAGCCGCCGCCCCAAGGATCCTGAACCTGCTCCGCCAGGCTGAAATGCGGGCTGGATACGGTAAACGGAATTAGATGATGCTCTTCGGCATACGCATTTGCCTCTGCAATCCTCCGGTGGGTCCAGTTGGAGCCTCCGAACGCGCCGATCTTCCCCTCCTCGTGCATGGCATTGAGAATCTCCACGATCTCCCCCACAGGCACCTCCGGATCATCCCTGTGCAGCAGATAGATATCGATATAATCCGTCCGGAGCTCTTCGATGGACGTTGCATAATCTTCCCGGATCTCCTTTTCATTGACCCGTTTCCTTCCGGAGGGATCCGGGTGGGCGCATTTGGAAAGAATGACGATTTTATCCCGCATTTTCCGCTCCTCGATCCATTTTCCCAGCGACGTTTCCGCCCCGCCGTACACCCGCGCCGAATCAAATGTATTGATTCCCAGAGCATACATGGCGTCTAACAGTTCGTTCCCGTCCCCGCCCTCCATAAACGGCGGCGCAGCTGTCCCGTACAAAATCCGGGAAACCTTTTTCTTCACATAAGGAATTTCTACATACTTCACGACAGCACTCCTTTCCTAGCATAACAAATCACAGACAGCCCGCACCTCACCGTCCTGCCTGTAAACAGGAAGCTTTCATTGTTCTCACATATTCTGCTACATAAGGCACACAGTCTTCTCCATACTGCGCAACGATCTTCACAATCGCGCTTCCTACGATCGCGCCGTCGGACACCTCTGCCATCTTCCGTGCCTGCTCCGGCGTGGAGATCCCGAAGCCCACCGCACAGGGAATCTCCGTGGTCTCCCTGACCAGCTTTACCATCCCCGCGATATCCGTCTTGATCTCGCTTCGCACGCCCGTCACGCCCAGAGAGGACACGCAGTAAATATATCCCTTTGCTTCCCCGGCGATCATCCGGACCCGCTCCTTCGAAGTAGGCGCGATCAGGGAAATAATATCTACTCCGTATTCTTCACAGACTCCTGCAAGCTCCCCTTTCTCCTCATAGGGCATATCCGGCACGATGATGCCGTCGATCCCGCACTCCCTGCAGCGCTTCATGAACTGCTCTTTTCCGTAAGTATAAATGGGATTCAGATAGGTGAGAAATACCATCGGCACCGTGACCTTCTGCCTTGCCCGCCGAACCATGTCAAAGAGCTTATCCGTGGTGCATCCCGCCGCGAGGGCCCGTTCATTTGCCTCCTGGATCACCACGCCCTCCGCGATGGGATCTGAAAATGGGATTCCGATCTCAATCAGATCTGCTCCTGCCTCCTCCATAGCATACAAAAGCTGCTCCGTAATGTCAAGTGTCGGATCTCCTCCCGTCACAAACGGGATAAATGCTTTTTGATTCTGAAATGCGTTTCCTATCCTACTCATAAATCTCTACCCCCCTGTATCTTGCGATTGCCGCCACGTCCTTATCCCCCCGTCCGGACAGATTAATCACAATGATCTGCTCCTTTTCCATCGTGGGCGCCAGCTTCATGGCATGAGCCACCGCATGAGCGCTCTCCACCGCCGGAATGATGCCTTCCTCCCTGGACAGGTATTCAAAGGCCCGAACCGCCTCCTCGTCCGTGACAGGCACATACTCCGCCCTCTTCGTCTCCGCCAGCCTTGCATGCTCCGGCCCGATCCCCGGGTAATCCAGCCCCGCGGAAATGGAATAGACCGGTGCGATCTGTCCGTATTCGTCCTGGCAGAAAATGGATTTCATACCGTGGAAAACCCCTGTGCTTCCCTTCGCGATGGCCGCCGCATGCTTTTCCGTATCGATGCCCAGCCCTGCCGCCTCACATCCGATCAGCCGAACCTGGGGATATTGGATAAATTCATAAAACGCCCCCATGGCATTGCTCCCGCCGCCCACGCAGGCGATCACCGCGTCCGGAAGTTTCCCTTCCCGCTCTGCAAGCTGCTCCTTGATCTCCTCCCCGATGATCTTCTGGAAATCCCGCACGATCATGGGAAATGGATGCGGCCCCATCACGGAACCCAGCACATACAGGGTATCATCCATCCGCTTCGTCCACTCCCGCATGGTCTCGTTGACCGCGTCCTTCAACGTCTGCGTCCCGCTGGTCACCGCGTGGACTTTCGCCCCCAGAAGCTCCATCCGGTATACATTCAGCGCCTGTCGGTCGGTGTCTTCCTTCCCCATAAAGATCTCACATTCCATCCCCATCAGTGCTGCCGCTGTCGCTGTCGCCACCCCGTGCTGCCCGGCGCCAGTCTCCGCGATGACCCTGGTCTTGCCCATTTTCTTAGCTAAAAGCACCTGCCCCAGCACATTGTTGATCTTGTGGGAACCGGTATGGTTCAGGTCCTCGCGCTTGATATAGATTTTAGCCCCTCCCAGGTCCTTCGTCATTTTCTCCGCAAAATACAGCATGGAGGGACGTCCCGCATAGTTTTTCATCAGGTCATCCAGCTCCCGGATAAATTCCGGGTCATGGCTGTACTTCTCATAGGCTGCCTCCAGCTCGTGAACCGCGTTCATCAGCGTTTCCGGGATGTACTGCCCTCCATATTGACCGTATCGGCCTTTTCGGCCTATCTCACTACTGCTCATATTTTCATCCTCTCTTTCTGATATAAAACATTCCTTGCCTGTTCTTTTATCTCATCCTGCACAGGTTGCATGAATAACCGGATAAATATCGCCATCCATTTATTCAGCTCCTGACCTGCGCACGGCTTCCATAAATGTTCTTACCTTCTCTTCGTCTTTCCTGCCGTCCGTCTCCACAGAGCTGCTCACATCCACCGCCCACGGCCGGCAGCATTTCAGCGCCTGCGCCACATTATCCGCGCTCAGTCCGCCTGCCAGGAAGAACGGCTTTTCCAGTTCCGGAATCAGCTCCCACCGAAATGTCTCCCCGCTGCCCCCGTATGTGTCTGCCTGATAGGTATCCAGAAGCAGATATTCACAGGGCAGCCCTCCGGCCTGCAGGATATCCTCCCGGCTCCGCACCCGGACAGCCTTTATGACCGGTCTGTCCGTTCGTTCTTTGAGCCGCCGGATATAAGCTTCATCTTCATCTCCGTGAAGCTGTATAAAGTCCAGAACATCCTTTCGGACAAGGCTGACGATCTGCTCCATCGCTTCATTGACAAACACTCCGACACTTCGGATCTCCGGCGCCAGTTCTTTCTTCATCTCCGCCGCTGTCTCCGGCGCGATCCTCCTCTTTTTCCCCGCAAACACAAACCCTATAAAATCCGGCCTGAGACGGTTCGCCATCTGGATATCCTCTACGGTTTTCAACCCGCAGATTTTTACTTTAACCACACAATCCCTTCCTTCCCCGCAGTTCCTCCAGCATCGCCTTTTTATCTCTGCAGCGCATCAGCGTCTCCCCAATCAGCACGGCCTGCACATTGCCCTGCCGCAGCTTTTCGATATCCTCCGCCGTGCGGATGCCGCTCTCCGCCACAAAGATGATCTCCTCCGGCACGTGTCTGCGCAGGTTCAGGCTGTTTTCCACATTGACCGTAAAGTCCTTTAAATTCCGGTTATTCACTCCAAGGATTCTTGCCCTGCAGGACAGCGCCCGACTGATCTCCTGCTCGTCGTGAGCCTCCACCAGAGCCGAAAGTCCCAGACTGTCCGCAATCTCAATATACTCTCTGATCTGCTCCTCACTGAGGATCGCGCAGATCAGAAGAACCGCGCTCGCCCCCAGCGTCTTGGCTTCATAGATCTGATAGCTGTCAACCGTAAAATCCTTCCGCAGCACCGGGATTCTCACCCTCCCGGCAATCTCCTCCAGATAACGGTCCTGCCCCAGAAAATATTCCGATTCCGTCAGGCAGGAGATCGCTGCCGCTCCCGCTCTTTCATATTCCTCCGCGATCTCCAGATACGGAAAATGCTCCGCGATCACGCCTTTGGAGGGCGATGCCTTTTTGACCTCGCAGATGAATGAAATATCATCCCCCCGCAGCGCCCTCTCAAAAGGAAACGCAAAACTCCCTTGTGCACTTTTCTCCTCCGCCGCCTTCTTTTCCGCAGCCGCCCGCATTTCCTCAAAAGAGATTCTCTTCTTCTTTTCCGCTGTCCGCTTTTTCGCGGATTCCGCAATTTCATCTAAAATCATTGCTTATCCCTCTCTGATCTGTCCATACTTCTGCATATTGTTTTTCGGCCAGAAAGCCTTATTTTTTATGCCTCATATTCTTTCGTTGCCGCCACAAATTCTTCCAGCTTCTCCATGGCCTTTCCGCTGTCGATCAGCTCCGCCGCTCTGCGGATTCCTTCCTCCAGCGTAATTCCGTCTATCCCAAGATACAGGCTCATTCCCGCGTTCAGCAAGACTACATCCCGCTTTGCGCCCTGCTCCTTACCGGACAAAACATCCCGGGTGATCCGTGCATTTTCTTCCGGATTTCCTCCGATCATCTCCTCCAATCCACAGCGTCTCATCCCAAACTGCTCCGGCGTAATGGTGTATCGCGTTATCTCCCCATAGCGAATCTCACATACGATCGTTTCGCCGGTCAGAGTGATCTCATCCATCCCGTCTTCCCCGCATACCGCAACACCGCGGACCACCCCCAGATTGCCCAGAACTTTTGCAAGAGGCTCTACCAGCTTCTTGTCATAGACTCCGAGAAGCTGCATGGTCGCTGCCGCCGGATTGGACAAAGGCCCGAGAATGTTAAATACGGTCCGCACTCCCAGCTCTTTCCGGACCGGAGCCGCGTATTTCATGGATGAATGGTATACCGGGGCGAACATGAAGCACATCCC
>VSNK01000315.1 GCA_009774255.1 Faecalicatena sp. | reverse complement strand
CCTGTCGATATGTAATATAGTATCACAATCAGCAGGAAAAGTAAACATATATACCAAAGTTTTTTATCTACACCCGTCAAATTGTGACGATATTCCATGATCAGAAGATGACGTACAGCCAAATCTTACATTTAACGTATGTCTCGCATTTTTATCAAAATTCGTCCATCCACTTCTCGTTGCTGATTGTAATTCCAGGTATTGGAAAACGCCTTCCTTTTTTCTGACTATTGCGACATGCCTGCCAACGCAAAGGAAGTATTCTTTCCCTTCCTCGCACTGTTTCAGAAGCCTGTTTCCAACAGTTAAAGAACATTTCCCCTCTGCTTTTAAGCTCTTCATCCCATCCGCTTCTGATAAATCATATAAGTTTAAGCCACTTGAAAAAAACTCTCGACTATCACCATCCCTAAAATCAAATACATTCCATTGCTGCTTCTGCCCAATATAAGCAAGAGCTACAGAAGCACAAGATCCTGATGTATTATCACCACCTGATAAAGCGCTGATAATATCGTTATCCGTCACTTTATGCACATGTCCCTGGACAGGATTATAAACAATTTTCGCACTTTTCAATTTTGTCAAGAGTGCATCATAGTGGACTTCCTTAGACTTTACAGGTACATCTAATACCCCCACTTTCATTGTATCAGCGTTGTCAGGCAGATGCAAATATTTATCCTTAAAATCCGCAAAATCTTTCGTCTTGTCGAGTCCAAAATACGCAGCTCGATCCTTCAGGGTATCAAGCTCATCCTGATCTAATGCCCATTTTGCCCTTTGCAACATGCAGCAGCGGCAATGTATATCTTCGGATGCGATACCAAAACCTCCAGGATATTTTGCCCTGTGGCCGTTCACTTCAAAATAATCTTCAATCTCCCTGATCTGTCCGTCAAGCAGCTTATGTGAATCCCGTGTTCTGGCATCAAGCGTTGAACACCATTGCTTTACAACGTCAGCGCCATTTTCTTTCGCTTTGTTCAACGTATGCATCTGTGCCTGATTCTGTATCCTGTGTCCCTCTGTCCTGGCAATTCTCATCGCATAATTCATAGCCTTTCGGAAGGGGCTGTTCATGCCATGCGCAATATGAGCTGCCATTTCAGCCCACATAGAACCATTTGAGATCCCTCTGGAAAGTTCAGCCCGGATTGATTTCTTCAAATGGGCCACATCTTCCCCCAGCCGGTTATACAGGTTTGTAGAAATCTTGCTGTCAGTCTGAACAGCCTTAACAACCTGTGTCTGGTCAATAGGAAAAATAAACGGAATACCCTGGTCGTGCAGATCATAAAGGGTTCCCAGGAAACCATCTTCATAACACCCGGCAAGATATTCCGCTATATTTTCAAATTCTTTATTCTGTAATTCATCAAGAATGCCGTCAAGCTGCTTTTTCAATGCTTCCTGATATTGTTTCTGGTAAATGATGGACTGCAGGTTCTCCATATCCGTGCGCCCTGCCAGCTCCCTGATCTTACGTTCACAATCCAGTGACGCCTGTTGATAAACACGCTTCAAAAGCTGAATAATCTTTTTTTCATTACGAACCTGTAACTTCAAAACCTCAAGCTGTCTTTTATTCATCTAAACCATCACCGCCATCACCAGGAATCATGTTGTTCAATTCCTGCTCAGCCTGTTCTGTGTTCTTCTCTTCATCCTGCGGCAGTTTATCTTTGATTTCCTCGTAATCAATATCCAGAATCTCACATATTGTCTGGATCACAGTCTCACTGTCAAGGACATTTGCAACGGAAAGAATGGTATTGATCTGAACCTGCTGCTTTTCTGCGTCAGTCTTTTCAATTTCAGCATTATCCTGCGCATTGGTCATAACTTCCCGATCAAAGACAAAATAAACATCTTTCATCTGGTAATCCGTTTCATTGACGGCATTGATTTCATCCAAGACTACTTTCAGCAGCTTACGGAAAAACTGTTTCAATCTGATTTCCAGTTTATTGCATTTCAGGTCAAGCAAAGCGTATCTGGACTTAATCACGATATTCGTGATATTGCCGTCCCCGATCTGTGCGGAATTAAACCCCATGCCGAAACGGTAAATATTTTTTTCATCAAGCTCAAGTTTGACCTGTCTGGCCTGATATGGGATATCCACGGTCTTAATATCAACAGCGCCGCCGTCATCAACACCGATATGCTTTTTCGCTTTTATATTCTGGATCATTTCATCCAGGTTATTCCCCTGGAACCCGGTCACCACATACAGGGCATCCGTAAAATCCTGCAGGTTATTGGACAGGCTGCAGGCCATCAGGTCATAATCATCTATCAGGTCTTTTACAGGTTTCAAGCCGCTGATCTGCTTCCTGCCATTATCCAAACGCCAGAAGGGAATAAACCCAAAGCCTTTTCCATACTTCTTTCCTTTCGGATCCGTAAATACGGTATGCAGCCTTGGATTCATTTCCACTGAATCATCCGGCAGAATCCTGCCTTCATCTGCCTGTACATAGAAATAAACCTGTTGTGAATCCCATACCTGGATACGCTTGATCTTCTTCTGGCCTTTTTCGATCCGATCAATGTACCAGTAAATAAAATACTCACATCCATCGTCCGTATCTTTTGCCCTGACCTCTACCACGCCCATAGAATCCGCACATTCGAATCTGGTTTTGCCCTCTGCGTCCGTCACGGTATACATATATTCAAATCCCTTGCTTATCGTCCCGATCAGCAGTTCGTACACTTCTGAATAGAAATCATCATTGAAATAATCGTCAAGTTCCGTCTGCAATTCCGGAATATCTGATCTGATGATATTCCCATCCCCGGAAAGCATGTACTGCACCTGCTGATCCACCAATTCTGTAAAGAATGGATGACTGATCCGAATATTGCTTTTAAATTTGTCGAGCTGCAGCTTACCATCCGCATCATAATAATAAATCTGGTAATTCAGGATATCGTGTTCACCGTTGTAGTAACGATCTCCGGTTTTTGCAAGCCTTTTCTTTTCGGAACTGATATCTTCTTCAATCAGGTGTTGAATTTCTTGAACCGTCAGCATGATTCATTCCCCCTTCCTAGTCCAACCATCTCCGCTCTCTAAACAAAATATCCATTTTGGGAAAATTGATTGCCAGGAAATTCACAAGAGTTTCATCATCCGCATATTGTTCAAGTCCTGCCTCACCAAAGAACGCATGAATCACTTCATGCCTGCATACTTCATTATAGCGCAGCTTCCTTGCTGTCATATCGTCGATATCCTCAAGCATATCCGCCACCTTACGAACTGCAATTCTTTTGTTATACTGTTGGCATACACCGTCGGCTCCTGATTTCATGAGTCCTTCTGTGTCATGCTCAAAACTATATTCCGTACCTAATATGTTCACTTTAAACCTCCCCTAAAATAACCACCTGCCGGTCACAATGTATGATTCAAAAGCATATCTCATTGCATCCATCAGATGGTTGAAATCGTCTATCGGCCTGTTTAATTTATTTCCAAGCTTATCTTTATCCCAGGTATAATTGCTGATCTCTGTCAGAAAGTTCACACATCTGGGATGAATGATAATTTCAAAATCCTGGAGGAACTGGATACCGTTGTTTACGCTGTCCTTTCCCTTTTCCGCGCCCTTTACCCTGAGGCCATATCCTCTCAGCTGGTCAATGCTCTTCGGTTCAGCACAGTCAGCAATAATCTTTTCCTTGCCATATCCCATCGACTGGATGCGGTTAAAAATCTTCCTGTTGGAAAGACCATTTTCATACATTTCATCCCATACATATATTTTTCTGTGTTCAACGTCGATAAAACCTGCAAACAATGCGGAGGGATCATTTGTATAACCAAAGTCCAGGCCGAAAGCAGATTGTATATCTTCCCTGAACACATAATTCCTGACTTTCTTTGCTGCCTCATCCAGCTTCAGATAATCTTTCTTGCTGATCAGGTCAAACTGTTCTTCTTTCCAGTTCTCGAAAACCAGGCCGTCAACAATGCCCCAGTCACCAAGGCCAGCGACTTTATACCTCCGTGGATTCTGCTTCCGCATGGTTTCAAAAACTTTTTTGTCCGCCGCATCCAACCACTCATTGCACTTATAGTTGGTAGTCAGTGCAAGTGTTTCTTCGTCCGGATTATCGAAGAATCGTTTCTTTAACCAGTGGTGTTCATTCCACGGATTGAATGTAAGCGTGACCTGTTTGAACAGCCCGGATCCTTCTGGGACAGCGCCACGGATAGATTCATCCAGCATATTGAAATCATCTTCGGAACTGACCTCATATGCTTCCTCGATCCACATCCAGCACAGCACGCCATGGCCAACAGTGATAGACGTCACTTTCAGCGGATCATCAAGCCCCCGGAAATAGATTTTCTGGCCGGTATGCTTGTAGGTCATTTCCAGGGGGCTTTCTTTGATATCCCAGAATGCATCAACTCCCAGGCGATGGATCGCCCACTTCAATTCCGTGAAGCAGGAATCTTTCAGCGTCCGGAACGTCTTCCTGACAACCAGTGTATTGGCCTCCGGATATTTCATCATGTTGGTGATGTACCATAATGCCGTTGTCTTTGACTTTTTGCTGGCCCTGGAGCCCTTTACAACCCGGTATCTGCCTTTCCATCGCCAGAAAGTGCCATAGCCTTTACCGACAATATCAGGCAGTTTCAGGTTTTGATTTCCGTGATCCGTCTGTTGATAGTCTTCCGGGTACAGGATACGCCTCATGTACCCGAAGACATATTGTGAAGATATCCGATCTCTAACCATAGGCAGTCACCACCTAATCCTCGAGGGCATCTTCACCAGATATCACAATCGGAACAGCGACATTCACATCAAATTTATCATTCCACATGCCCAAATGCTTACCGAGCAATTCCAGTGCTTTCAGCTTTGAACCAATCTTCACTTCACGCTCAATGCTGGATCCTGTTTCCGAATCAGAACGTTTGTATTTGATACTCTCAATACAGGACAAATCATCTTCTGTAGCCGTGTCCTTGATTTTTCCTTTATCGTCTACGACATCCGTCATGTTTACGAAAGCAAGCCTGGCCAGTTCCAGGACAATCCGATCCTGATTCACTCCGGTACGTTTTGATCGCTCAGCCATTGCCTTCGCAATCTCCTGCTGAATGTTGGGTTTTGTAAGATTCTCACATCCGATATCTCTTGCACTCTCAACAGAATATCCTGCCCTGATCGCAGCCTGTGTCGCATTCAGATCGATCAGGTATTCCTGAACAAACAAGCGCTGTTTATTTGTCAATCTCGCCATCCTGCAACACCTTCTTTCTAAACAAAAACCGCTGCAAGGTAGGAGTTCACCGGGTGAAAAGTCCGGCTATGAGTACCCTTGCAGCGGTCAGACAATAATCAAAAATTAAAATGGCAGCAGAAAAATAATATTTCTGCTGCATATAATTTTATCAACTCTATCATAAACCGAATAAACATCTTTGTCAATCGTGAAACAATGTGCCATTTTATGTACACCAAGTGACATTACATGACATTTTGTGTTCATCAAGTGAGATAATGTAAGTTTTTATATATCTTTTCAAAAACTTTCAACGCATCGTCATGTACCCGTATCACATGTCTATATGACTTTTTCATTTCCTGGGCAGTGACTTTAATGCTCTTAAACTGTACATAGACTTTATAAAGCACCTGGATATAATTTACATTATGCATCCCCCTAATTTCCCTGATGATTCGTTGCTTTGCTTCAACAAAGCGGTCTATTTCGGCATTAATCTCCTCATTGAGCATAACATATTGTGTCACATCAATGCATAACTTATCACCTGCAGAAGAAGTCTGTACACGTTCCCGGCTATAGTCGATCCCTTTAGACCTGGACGCATTTTCCTTCATTTCGCTAAGTCTTTCTAAATTTTGATTAATACATTCATCAATCACTGCAAGCTGGCTGAGATATTTCTTAGCAGACAATGATTTTTTCTCTTTACTCACACCATAACCTCACTTTCTCTAATTCTGTTACGCTTGTTACGGTTTAAAAATGAACCGTAACAGGGCTCTAGCCCTTGTGTTTGCTGAGTGTTACGG
>VSNK01000314.1:3964-6113 GCA_009774255.1 Faecalicatena sp. | reverse complement strand
TGCCATAAGGTTCAATATCCAGTATCTGCTGATTGATATATTCAACCGCAGCACAGAAAACAGTAAATCCAGTCCCTGTACCAGCAACGGGGAAAATATGATCACTGCCATCGTAATCCCAATCCCGGCCGCCATATTCCGGCTCCGCTCACAAATGGCGATGACAATACTGCTGACAGCAGCTCCAAAAAGCAGCTGGAGACTGAAATAGATCATTAGATTCTGAAAAAATAACCTGTTCCCGTCCGGTGTTCCGATGAGGACTAATCCGATTATCAATATCACAAAGAATATAATCAGATTCATGATCAGGGTAACCGCCATTCCAAACAAATGCTTTGCCAGAAATACCTGCATTCTGGAATAGCCTTTGCCGACTACATTTTTCATTGCTCCATGCGTATAATCGCTTACCATCCATATGCAAAGGAATATCATCCCAAACATCGTTACAAGCCCTCCGCCAGCAAACTGTGCCGCCATACCGGGAATGCCTGTCTCCTGCAAAACATCCCCGCCGGCGCCCATTGCCTGGCCTGCTGCCGTCATGGTCAAATAGACAAGAAGTATCATGCCTGCCGCAAATAAAAGGCATATCAAAAATGCTTTATTCTTCTTCCATCTATACCACTCACCATACAAAAGATTACGCATGGAAACCACCTCCCGGCAGGGGGCTCTCGCCCATCCTCTCCATGAAATAGCTTTCCAAATCCTCTCCGGCAAAACGGCTCTCTTTCAATGCAATTCCATTTGCCGCGACTGCATAGTTGATTTCTTCGGTCGTGTCCAACTTTTCAAAAACACATATGGTATGTGCATCCGCGACCGTACTTGAGATACCCAGTTTTTCCGTCAAAACCGCTGCTGCCCTCTGTGCGTCATCCACTGAAAGCTTCAGATACCGCCTGCATGTTACGTCCAGCTGATCAGCGCCAATCTCTTCAATCAGTACGCCGTCCCGTAAGATACCATACCTTGTCGCAATCTTTGACAGTTCCCCTAAAATATGGCTTGAAATCAATACCGTCACATGTTCCTCCCGATTCAGTTTTAATAATAAATCCCGGATTTCCCTGATACCAGACGGATCCAATCCGTTTATTGGCTCGTCCAAAATCAGAAAATTGGGCCTTCTTATCAGGGCAATGGCTAATCCAAGACGCTGTCTCATTCCCATGGAAAAATTCTTTACCTTTTTCTTCCCGGCCGATTCAAGCCCTGCAAGCTCCAGCATACGATCTGTGACTGCCTTATCTGTAATGCCCAGATTCCTCCGGATGATTTCCAAATTATCCCTTGCGCTTATGCCGGGGTAACCGCCCGGCTCTTCAATCAGGCTTCCGATATGCTTTCTCTGCTGCTCTAAATCTGTTTTGCCGAAGAGCTCCATCTGTCCGCTATCCGGTGAGGCAAGCCCCAGCACCATACGCATGAAAGTAGTTTTTCCTGCGCCGTTCTTCCCAATCAGCCCGTATATGTCTCCCCGGCGCACTGTTACGCTCACCTGATTTACGGCTATGCATTTCCCATAGGTCTTTGTCAGTCTTTCTGTCTTTAGTATATCGCTCATATTGGCCTCCAGCTTTTCTTATCTTCATTCCAGGCTCTGCAAGATGTATTATCTTATCATTTATATGCACCTATTACAATGAACTGGGCCAGTTTTGCAGATTAAGGGGCGGTTTTTGTACTCAAAAAGCAGCCACCCAGGCATAGAGCAGCCGCTTCTTCCTCTAATCATCTTTCTTATTCCTACGGTCAACATAAGTAAGAATTACAAAGATACATGAAATAATTGATACAACCTCCAAAATACTCATACACAAGCCTCTCCTTTCTCTACCGTTCTGTTTCCAACAATGGTATAATGTCTGTACAGCTATAACCTTTGCTTACGCATATACTGTAATATATTTGAGAAGTTGGATTCCAGTCAGATTATGGTTGGATTTCTAAACCTGACGAAAGGAGAAAATCTCATGGCAGATATCATCACCACTTCCGCTTTCCTTCGTACCTTATTAATGAAATGCATTGGCACTGTTATGATTGAATGGGAACAATGGGATTTCCCCCAGCCCTCCTTTGACAGAGGCTATTTTAATGACCGGCTCAAGCGCCCGGTTCCGGTAAATACCCTCACACG
>VSNK01000314.1:1804-3864 GCA_009774255.1 Faecalicatena sp. | reverse complement strand
ACCTCTTTCCTAATGGAGCAGTTACTTTCCGGACATTCCTGTTACTTGCATGGGATAGGCGGTATTGGTAAAACCGAAATTGCAAAATCAGTTCTGAAGCAGATTCTAAGTATGACCTCTCCCAGTTCTGGATTCACCCACATTGTATGGGTGAATTACACAGATGGAGATTTCGCCCTTTCCCTCGTGCGTGCCCTGAATCTGGATGGGACAATCAATAACATGGAACAGGCATTCCAGAAGGCCGTTTCCATCATAAACCAATACCATGAAAATCTGCTGCTTATTATAGATAACGTAGAAAATGCTGATGATGAGCACCTGCTTGGACTCTGCGGATACCTTAACTGCCGTTTTCTGATTACGAGCCGCTGCGAGGGATTCCCGTCTTTTACCAAAATAGCTGTCCCGGCGCTCTCTGAGAACGATTGCACGGCTTTATTCTATTCCTATTACTTTGGCCAAAAAGACGATATCATGCTTAAGAAGATTATACAGCTTGCAGACCGCCATACCGTTACCATTGAGCTTCTTGCAAAAATTGCAGATTCGGAGGAAGTTCTCTTATATGAATTCTACGATTCGCTGGTTCAATGCGGCTTCCACATCAGTGCCGAAGAGGTGACTACGGCTCATGAAAAGATGCATTCCGAAGGCCGGATAATCGAACAGTTGAAAAAACTCTTTGCCGTGTACGGCTGCAGCCCTGAAGCACAGCATTTACTGATTCAGATTTCGACCATCCCCAATATCCAGTTCGGATTTGAAAAAGCGAAAAAGTGGTTTGACTTAAAAAACCGTACCCCGCTGAATCAGTTAGCCAAAAAAGGCTGGATAAAAAAAGAACCGCTTTATAACAATGGCCGGCAGCATTATCTCTATTACATGCACTCTGTTATAGCATCCGCAATCCGCGCCCAATTTACAGAGCAGCTTTATCAGGCATGTCAGAGCTTCATTTATGAAATTACATTGGAAATGAAGGAAATCCGCTCCCAGAATGACGCGGCTAAAAAGGAATTGATTCAGTTCAGTTGGTCACTGAATGATATTTTCCAGGGACAGTTCCATTCAGAAAACGACTGCGACTTTCTGTGGGCTTTGGCCGAAATCTATCGGGATATTGGTTATTATAAACGTGCCGTTCCCCTGCTGGATCTGCTTTTTAAGCTTTATACAGAGTTGTACGGGGATAACTGTATCCAGCTTGGTTCCGTCTTCAACAGCAAAGGGATGATTGCATATAACCTGTCCCATTTTGAGGCGGCACTGAATTTTTATCAAAAAAGCCGTGATATTATAGATGAACATATTACCCCTGAAACGTTTTCTCCTCTGGCAAAAATAGAATTTGCAAAACTGGACCTGAATATTGGAAAAACATATTTAAAGACCGATTATCACAAGGCAGGTACGTTCTTTGACCGTGCCTATGACGTGCTGCTTTTGGAAGAAGGCAGGGAAAGCCAGCTTACACAAAACGCCCTTGCGCATAAGGCAATGTTTTTAGAGGATACCGGCCACTTGCTGGAAGCAGAAAATATATATGAAGAAATATATAATCAGAGCAAAGCAGATACGGATGATTATGATACACTGTTGCTGCGCGCCTCCGTTGCTCATCATATCGGGAATATATACTCGGACTATGCCCCTGATAAAGCAATGCCTTTCCTGCTGGAAGCGAAAGATATTTTATGGAATATCCTTTCCCCTACCCACCCGGATACCCTGGATGTCCTGAATTCTATCTGTTCTCTTGAACTTACGACAAAGGACAATTACCCGGAAGTCCTGTCTGACCTTCAGCATCTGCTGGAATTATTCATAAAGGCATACGGACCCGATGACCCACAGGTAGGAACCATCCACAACAATATCGGACTCTGCTTTTATTACATGGGACAGCCTGCAGAGGCTGTCAGGAATTACAGAAAAGCCATACAGATCAACATATCTGTTTATGGCGAAGACCATCCCTCAACAGCATATATTTATAATAACATCGGCGCGGCATATTCAGAAACAGAACATCCTGAAAAGGCTATTCCGGAACATGA
>VSNK01000314.1:0-1704 GCA_009774255.1 Faecalicatena sp. | reverse complement strand
CAGGATTATCCTTTATGTGTTTCATTTTGTTTGAGAGTGCATGGGTAATGATATAAAATGCCCCATTTTCGTAATAGGCATTTACATATCGCACATAGGGCATTGCCTTTTCTGTTGTCGCTAATGATATAATCGTATCTTTCCCAAAACGCCTAATCATGATCTGTTCTGCTTCTTGACTAAATTCTTTCATTGAGTCTTCCTCCCTTCAAATTACATTTTCGGATCTGTTCAAGGTCTCGGCAAACCGAACCCATAGTGCAGAAATTGTCAAACTAATATGTAATCTATCCCCTCAGATTTTTTAGAGCGTCGGGGTTATTTGAGATGATCTCTCCAACAGTCTGACATCTTTCCATGTCCGGACAGTCTCCGCATGTCGCCACACCTTTTTTCAATGCACACTGACGAATCCCGCAAAGACTATCGCAGAATACAGTTTTAATTCCATCAACACGACATCCTTCACAATTGATATGTTCAGGCAAAATGGGAGCATTATTTAACTTGGCCCACCGTTTTGCAGTTTTCTCACGCAACGCCTGATCGTCATTGATCGTTGCAAGATACGCGTCGCATTTTTCACAATCCAGCCCACAGTATGCAATCATATTTCTCATGGTTGTGTACCTCCTAAAATACTAATTTTTTTCTTAGATTTATTATATAATTCTGGAAAACCTGATACCTTGTTATTCTTCTTCAGAACGACACGGATTTCCTTATTTCATTTTTTCTTGACACTCACTACATTCTCTATCGTGAATAGAAATAATACCATCACATTGGGAACAGATATACTTTTCTTACATTCAAAGCAATAAGACAGTTCTTTGATCTTAATACACTCTTTGATTTTGCATTTGCGGCAATGCTCCGGTTTCCCTTTATCACTATTTAAGCAGCCTGCACATGGCTTTTTGTGATAGCAATGTTTATAGCAAACAAGACAATTCATTCCACATGGAGCAAACATACCTGTGTCAATATTTTCTTTAGGCATTTTCATAAGTTCTTCTCCTTCAGCAGCTTTAACAGTTCATCATGGATAAATCCGTTTGTTGCTGTTACGCTGCTGCCTTTCCTTGGATTAAGCGGCTTTCCCATGAAATCAGTTACCTGTCCGCCTGCCTCCTGAATCAACAGCATACCAGCAGCATAATCCCAGGGATTCAGATAAATCTCGAAATATCCTCCCTGTCTGCCGCAGGCGGTATATGCCAGTTCCAAAGCGGCAGATCCAATCCTGCGAACATCCTGGCACTGGTCGAATACCCTGCGGAACCGGGCAAAGTTTTCATCCGCCAGCTCTCTTTTTGCTGTTCCCAATCCAATCATCGTGCCGGATAGTTTTTCTGCGTTTGATACATGTATGGGCTGTCCATTTAAAAAGCTGCCCTTGCCTTTAACCGCTGAAAACACTTCTTCATGGAAGGGATCATACACAATCCCCATAACAATTTCACCCTGGCGGCAAAGGGCTAAAGATACAACGCTGTGCTGATAATCATGCATAAGGTTTGTAGTTCCGTCAACTGGGTCTAAAATCCAAAAGCAATCCGCCTTTATTTCCTGCAATCCGGTTTCTTCTCCAAGAAATTGAATATCCGGTGCAAGGTCAAACAGTTCCTTCTTTAAGAAATTTTGCACGGCAATATCTACCTGCGTTACATAGTCTGCAAGACCTTTCTCTTTTACATGAGC
>VSNK01000313.1:2731-6122 GCA_009774255.1 Faecalicatena sp. | reverse complement strand
ATTGCTTATGGAGGACTTGTCTTTCATGGCCGCCAGACGTTCTTCGTTATCCGCTAAATCAGACTGGATACCGGCGATTTGAGACTGCTTTTCTGCAATTCCCTGCGTTAACTCTTCCACCCGTGCAGCCGCACTTGCATACTCGTCCGCATTTTCGCCAAAAGTAAAGGCTTTCCCTGATTGTTCCAAACCTCTCAATTTTTCTTCCAACTGACCGGCTGAAAGTTTAGCCTTTTCAATCTCCTGCGGGAATTCCATCGCTTCATTGATCTTTTTTGTCTGGTTCAGTATTTCTCCCTGTCTATCCTGGAGTTTTTCGTATGCCTCCAGTGCAGTATCATATTCCTGGTCTAAGCCCTGAAACAACTCGATCGGGGCATCTCTCCCCAATTCTGAGCGCCTGGATTCTATCTGAGAAAAAACCGAATCGAATTTCTCAAGCTCCCTCTGGATATTATTAAATTCTGCCTTGGAAGAAGAAAGATCTTCTTCAAGCTGCCCAAGTGACAGCTCGCCAAGACCTCCTGAAAGATGTTTTTGCTGCTCTTCCAGTTTTTCTATCGTATTATACGCTTCCAGCAGTTGATTTTCCCATTTCTTATATTGTTCCGTTGGAGCTTTTCCCGCTTCAATCTCTTTCATCCGAGATTGCAGTTTTGATATTTCTTCAGCAGATTTCTCTATATATTTTTCAAAATTTGAGATTTCTTTTTTTGCTTTTTCAGTTTCAATTTTTGTATTTAACCTTATGCTTCCGTCATATTGAGCCATAAAAAAATACCACCTATAATTATTTTAGGTCAGCGGTTCGCTCCATTTGCGAATCGGTGTCAATTTATCCAACTATTTTCTCAAATATCGTTTTGCTTGCTGTTCCTCCAATAATTCTGATGACCATTTATCTATATATGGTTCTAATTTATCAAAAAATTCAGTAAGCATATCCGCACTGATCAGGTCACTTGCAAACACGATCTGACACGCATCCGCCCCGAAAAGCCAGTTAAATTCTTTCGCCAGGCGTTCCCAGTGCTTACGCATATCGGGTTCGCTCATTCCCCGCCTTTCTGCCGCCCTGACCTCTCTGAGAGCTTTTTTGACGATTCCTAATATCTTTTTCTTAAAGGTAAGCATTTTTCGTTGAAATTCATCGTCATAAAACGGGATAATAAGTGTGCCATTTTTACATTCGATTCTTTTAGCTTTTTGCTGGTCCATACTGTTACTTCCTCTCGTCTGACTCTTCCCGCTCCGCATCCAGTCCCCGCAGCGCCGTATCTAAATAATGAAAAAATAGCCTGCGTTTCGCGTAAAAACTCGTCCTGGAATACGGCATTTGTGGAATCTCCTGCAGTTGCCATTTAATTCGCATACGATCAAAGGACATATTTTCTCGCACAGACATCAGAATATATTCTGATACATCCTCGTCAACCTTGACCGCCGCTGATTCCACCAGGTCATCATATTCACCTGATCTGACAATCTCCTGTAGTTCGTTCAGCCTTGCTTCATCAATGCCAAATTCTGCAAGGGAAGCACGTGTATTCCGTTTTTCTTCTGCAATCTTCTGCCAATATCTCTGATTATACCCCCGTACTTTTTCCCGATTCTCTGACTGCCATTTCCTTCTTTTATTGTTGATGCGTTCCCTGTTCTTTCTCCGGTATTTTCTTTGATAAGCCCGCCTTGCTTCCATCGCTTCCACCGTCATTTCCCTATCCTCCCATCAAAAGATACGTCTTACGAATATCGCTTTATCTTATCGGAGTAAAACCAAAATTGAACTCTGCCGAAGTAAAATCGGAACTCTTGTTCCCGGCATTTTCCACCCTGCCGCTTTCTGTTTCCACTGGGAAATCCGTGTCAAGGTTATCGAATGATTCATCACCATATGGCTGCATATCCGCAAGTGAACCCTGTGCAATAAAATTATAATAGTCTGTCACGGTCTTTAATCTTCCGCTCCCGGATAGTGCCGGACGTGCGCCGGATTCACAAGCATGGTAAATAGTCCTTACAAATTTGCTGAATACTTCCGATCTGTCCGCAGGAGACTGGCCAAACTGCACAACCGTGATTCCAGTTCCTTTCTCCTGCGGCCTGTTTGCGTTATACCGCTCCCGGAGAATCCGTGTCATAACAGCATTGTCTTTATGGCGGTTCGCAAGCTCCTGATAGTCTGCATGGCTAAGATTTATGCCGCTGTTCAGGAGTGCCATTGTTCCGCTGTCAACCATGTTCCCGTCCAGTTTTCCAAGTTCCGCCATCTCTGAATCGTATTCATCAACCACAGTCAGAATCCTGGACAGGCTATTTTCTATCTGTGCATTCCGTTCCGCTTCCAGTTCCTTTAACCTGTCCTGATAGCCTTTCTCTCCCAAAAGGTCAGCTTCATAGGCACCTTTTGCCGCTTCGCACCCATGTTCATAATCTACCCTTGCTTTGCTGATAGCGGTGCTCGCGCCCTCTGCTAATCTAACCGCCTTTTTGTAATACTCAATCGTTGATTTCTTCATGATAAATCCTCCAATCTTATTTTTCATAATCTGCAATATCCCTGTTCGGTACTGGATTTCTTACAATATCCGCAAATGGTTTTGGCATTGCCATTAAGGCTTCTTCCATACCCATTCCTGCACCTGTCCGCCCAGCCAAGCCGTCATTCAACACAATCTTTTCCGGTTTAACGTACTTCCTTTCCGTCAATAGTTCAACCTGAAAAAGCGGCTCTTCCCTATCCGTGTGGTACTTGCGGAAATTCTTGTTTACCTCTGCAAACGTGAAATATGCATCAATCAGCCGTTCCCACTGTGTCTTATCCATTGACACTAAGCAGTGCGGACAGTGTGGCGGCTTTTCCTCATGGCTCATATCCCTGTTATAGAGATGAAAGCTATTGCCGCATCGGTGGCACTTTACCTTTAAATACTCCATTTTGTCTCTCTCCTTTCTATGCGCTGTGCCCACGCCGGAAAATAACCGGGTCTAACCCGTAGGCGGTTGCGTCTATTGTATGGTTGTCTTTGTCCGGCACCTGTGAAAGCACAATGCCGTTTTTGTCTATATCGTAAGAGTATGTGGAAAACTCCCGATAAGCGTTTGGTGTGCGGCGTGGGTCAAATATCAGTTTCCTGTGCTGCAGCCACTTGATACGGACATTCACGCATCCTGGCTTTTTATAGCAACCACGCGCAAACCAGATTTCATTGTCCTTTAGATCAGCTATGCTTTTCGGCTCTGCACAATCGCATATAACAAAGCCATTGCTGTACCTGCGCTCTTTGATCTCCTGTGCCATCCTGGCATTACTCCACCCACGCACATAAATCTCGTCAAGGAAATAGACCTCTTCTTTCCTGCTGTCATAATGCACCCGGACAAACGCCGC
>VSNK01000313.1:0-2631 GCA_009774255.1 Faecalicatena sp. | reverse complement strand
TCTCCCGGCAGCTCTGAAAATTCCTCAAACCAGATAAAGGCAAAACTGCCCTTTTTAGGCTTTATAGATTTCAGCTTTAAAGCGTCATCAAGCCCACGGAAAATAATCTGTGCGCCGTTGACATATTCAAACTGCATGGGGGAAAATTTGCTTTTCCATAGGTGGGACACACCGAGCACATCAATCGCCCACTGTATCTGTGAAAAGACACTTTCCCGGAGCGTTCCTGCCACAAGCCGGAATACAATAGCGCTTGACTGCCCCGTCTTATCCTTCATTATACCCAGTACAATCTCAATGCTTGCAAAGCTGCTCTTGCAGCTCCCGCGCCCTCCGGGGAGATTGTAGAAAGTATGCCCGTGTTCCCTTATGTCCCGGTGCAGGTCATAATAGCAGGGGGCTATAATATCTTTTACATCTTTGGTACTGCCGCTATATGCTGTCAATGATCTTCACCGCCATCCCTGCCAGAACTTCACGGTTGTCCTTCGACAGGCCTTTAACGCCTGCAAATACACTATTGATAGCATTGATGCGTACCTGGGGCTGTGCCTCCTTATTCCGGACAATATCCATCAGGACTTCGGCGCACTCGCTCAAATTCCCCTGCAAGTATGCAACCGCATCATTTACGGCGGCCTGCCTTGCTTCTGCCAGCTTTTCCTGAAATTCCTCTTTTTTGCTCATGCCGTATATAGTACTGCGCGGTATGCCTGTTTTTTTCGACACTTCCGTGACATTCGGACAGGTAAGAAATGCCTGGATAAGTATGTCCTGCCTTGTTTCGGTGCTTATCCGTTTGCCCAAGATTCCACCCCCTTAAATGTACTGCCATTCATTGCTATGTTCTTCCTTTCACTGCTTGTATTGCTGCCAAAATCTCCTGTTTCCTGTCCTCTGGACGTTCCCGGCGCAGAATCCGCCAACCGTACCGCCACTCATAACATAAAACTTCTCTTCTTTCGTCTTTTTCTTTTATCATACTATAAACCAATACTTAATTTGTACCATTTTAACGGTGTTTTACAGGACCTGCCCGCTAGGCAGACGGTGGCGGAAAGCCTATATACTCCCCGCCACCATCCGGATTACTTCTTTCTCATATGGACTACTGCCGCAATAACCAGCGCACCGATCTCCACAATGAGAACCGCAAGTACTCCGCATACAAACTCAGGTATAAACATTTGTTTTTTCACCTCCTTTCACCGGCACACCATGCCGGTTATTTCCCGCTTATTCATTACTCGCCTATACACTTTGAATCAACCGTCTCAGCTCAGCGTCATCAACTATACAGGTTATTCTTATTTTGCTTTCCGGTCAGCCTGATCCTATCTTTGATATGCCGCCGGTAATGGTGCTTCCAACGCCATTCAACGGAAGGCATAAAGATCAAAACAAGTCATGTCACGCTTACCCAATAGCCCCGGCCATGCAAAGTACAACTATAAGAGCCAGGATAAAACCGAGAACCTCTGCAACTATACCAGCGACAAACCAGCAGAGGAATTTCAGCCGCTCAAAATCCATGGGTTCCTTGTTCCTGCGGCTTCTCAGGATGATTTCATTAATGTCTGGATTCATTTTTTACCTCCGCCAAATATGATTTTATAAAGCAAAACAACCTCTCGATCTGCCTGTCGTTCGCTCTGTTTATCATTTCGATAAGAAGTTCTTTCATGCTGCTTTCCTCGCTTTCTTCTGCTCTGCCTTACAAGCACGGTAGCCTTTTGCATAACCAAATCTGAAAAGCAAAGAAATTGTATAAAATAGTTCAATCTTTGATTCTCGTATTTCATTCATAAATGCGATAATATCACCCGTTTTAATTGAATAGTTTTTGTTTTCGCCTTTTTCTTTAATAAATCGGTCAACGTAATTTCTGATTCTTTGCATAATTCTGCTCTCCTTTCCTTATTTCGAACTCAGCAATGTAACTGCAAGCTGTAGTTCCTCTTTGCTATATGCTAATGCAGATTTCATAAATTCCGAAAGATACGGCTTCTCTATAAGTGTCCGTTCAATTTCTGATTGATTAGAAAACGCTATGTTATTTTTCACAATTTTTCCTCTTCCCTTTCCGCCGGAACCGTGATAAAATCATTATGTAGTCATACGGCTCCGACTGTACTTGTCCTTACTGGTGTTGGCACATCTGTTAGGGCTTTTTTATTTCTCCGGCATGTAATAGCTGCTCTCTCCCCGTCTCTGAGCCTCAAATATTTCTGTCAAAACCTCTTTCGCCCGCTCAATCGTTTTGTATTCTCCCAGTGCAGGATATCTGAACGCGTTACACATGATACAGCCATTGGGATTATTCGTATCGTTCCCGGATACTGGAGTCACCCAAACCTGCCTAGGATATTCAACAATCTCATTCCTATTTTGCGTAATGATCTTCATTTTCCCAGCTTTTTCATTCCTGCTCTGCACCGGCATCCCTCTGACACACAGCATACTGTCACCAACGAACGGCTCTGGCTCATAAACACAGTCGCTCAGCTTCTCTAAAAGCTCCACTGAATTTTTGATACCTTCCAGCTTTTCGGCGATGTCTGCCATGCTGCGGTTGATTCCTTCCAAGGATTCTACCAGGCGGGTTAATAATTGTTCGTTCATATGTTCTCC
>VSNK01000312.1 GCA_009774255.1 Faecalicatena sp. | reverse complement strand
CTCCCACATAGGGCGGTGCATGGTTTATAGGAACATTTTAATCAAAATAAAAAAATGTTTTTTATCAAGAGCCTCTTCAAATTCATACAATCTGTACCGTATAGTGTACAATATGTTTTTGTAGTGTTGCTAATCTATAAATTTTTGATGAGAATGTGAATTTTCGTGCGTGGGAATATCAAACAGTGGAACCAGCTTCTTGCAGAAACAGCACATGATGCAGGAGTCATTACAAATGAAGAATTTGCGATTTTCCAAAATGCCGGATACATAGGATTATATGGTGGATTGGATGTTGATGATATACACAAGAGAAAAGGATTGGAAGTAGGACAAAGCATTCAGCAGGTTGAAAAGGAACAGATTGCCCGATTAAAGGCGAAAGCAAAGGCGGGAAAACTAATGCTGGATGAATAATAGTAGACCGGCGCTGGTGGAGGGTCAGTGCTAGATATAAAATCTGCAAAAACCGCCCTTTATTCAGCAAAAAGGGAATGATTTGTTATAGCCAGGCATTTATTTTCATATGTTCTACCTGACAGAAGAATTGTAAAGCATATTATCAGGAAGGGAGAACGATAGAGCATATGAAACGTACTTTACAGAAATGCAGCGTATGTTTTTTATCAGCGCTATCCCTGGCAGCCGTTGGGCACGTGGTAGGAGAGATGAAAGAGGCAGTGTATCCGGTTGGCAGCAGGGGAGTAAAAGTGCCGTTTGCCAGGATTGAATCTCAGGAACAACCGGGGTCGGCAGATGGGGAGCCGTATGCGTATACGGAGCCGGAGTGTGTCCTGTCAATGGATGAACAGAAAAAATTACAGAAAGAAGCAGTATCGGCGGCAGAAATGTGCGCAGGTTATTATTCTGCCAAAGAGTCAGTGAATAGCAGCAAGGACAGCGGATATGCTTCGGTTATTGAGTTGACAGAACAGCAGAGAAGAGATATTGTCAATCTGTTGGGCGACAATGGAATGGTAAGTGTTTCGGATGATATGAATATGCGTAACTATGAAGAGGTAGAAAATTTTTATTCCCAATACCGCATAGGGCAGGAGGCACTGGTTACAATCTACGAACCTTTTATAGACGGGACATTTTCTTCCAGAACCTTTGTCTACCGGCAGGGAATACTGCAGACCTACTATATCGGGATTGGATGGCAAGACAATGGTATACCGGTTATACAGGCTGCCAGAACCAACGATATTGCAGAAATTCGATTGACGGAAAAGGGATATTTGATTTATACAAATGCAGTAATCGTTGCACATGGCAATTTGAAGGAGTACTACAGGGTTAAGCCTCTGCCGGAAACCTGCCGGGAGCTTACCCAAAAATATGTTTCTGGACTTAGTTATGTGAGTTATACGGTGATGATAACGGATTGGGACAGCGGAAATGTGGAAGAAATTTTAAGGCCATGCATGTTTGAGGATGTTTATCGGATCCATACAGGGGAGGTATTTGTACCAGACGGTGAGGGGATCCCGGCAGAGCTTTATGAATCTATTATGATGACTTATTTCCCGGTAACAGCAGAGCAATTAAGGGAGTACTGCAATTACGATGCAGCCACGGATACGTATAAATATGAAATGAGTATCTCACAGCCATTGCCGCCGTTTCCCGAAGTGGTGGACTATAAAGAAAATGTGGATGGAACGCTTACACTGTTTGTGGACGGTGTATGGCCGGATTATGGTTCGGATTATGCCTTTACAAATCAGATTGTGGTAAGACCGTTAGAGAATGGGGCCTTTCGTTATTTATCCAATTCTATCCAAAAACAGGAATTAGATATTCCGGTAGTGGGGAAACGGTGAGAAAATAAGAAGGGGCTGTAAGATTGTAGAGAATATAAGTTATTCTTGACTTAAAATCTTACAAATGTAATACTATATATAGATTATACGACCAGAAAAGGTAAGGAACGTTATGAAGTATAGTAAACAGAGAAAAATAGAATGCCAAAGGAGTTTGTTTGAAAGTATCTTTTTTGTTGCCGCAGGTAGCTTTGTTATCTTATTACTTTATTTCGGTTGTGATAAGGCAATCTCCCCTGAAAAGGAATTTTCAGGGGAGCCGCAGGAGCAGCAGGCAGAAGAAAGCAGGGAAAATGTGGGTGGCAGCTCTTATGGGAAAGAAATAGAAGAGGCGGTGAGCATCCTGGAAAGCGAAGAGCAGGAACAGCTTCAGGAAGCCGCAATATCAGCCGCCGAAGGATGTGCAGATTTATATAAGGACATCAAGGTGCTGGATACGACTTTTTATCAACTGGGGCAGAGGACAAAAGAACAAAGGCGGGAGACGGTCAGCCGGATAGGCGGGCTTGGATTTGTTTCAGTGTCAAAAGGCATCAATATGGAAAATTATGAAGAGGTAGAAATATTTTATTCCAGATATTCAGATGGAGAGGATGCCCAGGTTACAATATATGATATCTATGGGGACGGCCGGTTTGGATGCCGTACTTTTCTGTACCGTGCAGGGAAACTGCAGGTCTATTATGTAGAAATTACCTGGCAGGAAGGAGGCGTGCCCGTACTGTCCCATACATCTGTATGGGATTTGGATGAAATCAGGCTGACAGAAAAAGGGTATTTTATCTATACCAATACGATTAAGATATCACATGGAAATTTGCGGGAATATTATAGGATCAAGCCATTGGCCGAGGACTGCAGGGAACTTACTGAAAAATATATATCTGGCTTAAGCTATATAGATTATAATCTGCTGACCACTGACTGGAACAGCAGTAATGTGGAAGAAGTTATAATGGATACCATGTTTGGGGATATTTATCATATGCATACGGGAGAATATCTGAAAGTATATGGGGGAAGGGTTGACGCGGCAATATTTGAGGAGATTATGACAATGTATTTCCCGGTGACGGCAGAGCAGCTCCATCATTGCTGCGGGTATGATGCGGATAGCAATACTTATGAATGCGATTTGTTTTCAGCCAGGCCATATGCACCATTCGGTGAAGTTGTAGATTACACGGAAAATGAGGATGGTACACTTACTCTTTTTGTGGACGGTGTATGGCCGGATTATAATTCAGATTATGCATTTACTAATCAAGTTGTTATACAGCCATATGAAGACGGTACATTCTGCTACTTGTCAAATGTTATAGAACGGAAGGAGATGGAGATTCCAGTCATAAAATAAGCTTCCCTTAGAAGTTCGATTTAAAAAGTGTATGTTTTTAATACTATTGCGTGCTAAATGATATATTTTCAAGTATAATGAAATAAAAAGTAAAGGAGCTGGTTGGTATGAAAACGATAAGTATTATACCATTTATTATTTCCGCACCGGTGAAAGTGAAAAATACAAGTGAGCGTGATAAATTGACAGCATTTGCAAGGTTGGAAGCATCCAGAAAATTATTTTCTGAATCTATAGAATATGATGTGGAAAGAGAGGAGGCTATGAATGAAAAATATGGCAGTGTTGATTGATACCAACGTCTTGCTTAACTATATTACAAGCAGAGAAAAAAGATAAGAATTTGTTTTCATAACAGCATTTGACAAAAATGGTGCAAAAAAACAGGAAACCTTTTTAGATTTCCTGCTTTCTAACTGCTTAAATAGCGCTGGCAACGTTTGACTGGTAGCTTTCGCTTTCCATACTCCACACGGACTCAAAGATTTGTGCCTTTGTGAATACCCGCCCCGGACTGGCGGCAAGGTAGCAGAGTGCTCCGTATTCCAAATGTGTGAGGTTTATGCCTGCCCCGGCGGCTGTATGGCTTCCTTCACCTTGTTATATCCCATAATAATGCTGAATGGCATGAGCGACATATTCAGAGCAACCTTTTCCAAACTGGTTATCAGTTGCTTCTGCAAGTTTTTCGCCCTGCAAATATTCTTTTGCCAAATCGAGCAGGATATTTCTTGCATTATCAAGCGAAAACATTGTTTTGTAATTCTCTGCAAGCATTTCAACAGCAGAATGTGCCATATCCATATTACCAGTTTCTTTTGCAGTCATAAACTGTTTATAGATTTTTGCATTTTCCTTCTGTTCTTGCTTTATTTCTTCATTACTCCCGGTTGACTGCATGACCGATTCTATTATCTTTTCCTTGCTGCCATACCACTTCAATAAGTCTGCGGTAGCCTGCTCATTGGCAAAGCCGGAAACCAAATGCTCTTTGTACTTTTCCATGCTCCCGTATTTCTGCACCTGCTCATCAAGGCTTTCTTTTGACATACATTCCAAAGTATGGTTTACCATCTTCTGTACTTCTTCATTGCTAAACGCTCCAAAACTCATAGTATTAACTCCTTTCATTACGTCCGTTATTAACTCAATAATCCCATTTAACCGATTTCGTTTCTGTTCTAATAAAGATTTCTGAGCTAATAAAGCCTGTTCTTTATCATAATTGGGGTTATCCATGATTTTTTTAATGTCTGTCAATGGAATTTCCAATTCTCTAAAGAACATAATTTCCTGCAACTTTTCTAATGCTTTGTTGTCATAGAGCCGATAACCAGCTTCCGTTAATTCCGTTGGCTTTAATAAACCGATTTCGTCATAATATCTCAACGTCCTTATACTTACTCCGGTTATCTCCGACACATCCTTTACGGTTTTCATTATTTCCTCCTTTCGATTCAATCGTAAACCATTACGCTACGAGAGAGTCAATACTAAAAAAATTTTTGTGTTTTGTCAATGACAATAATAACATACTAAGTTTGAAGTGATGCCTAGTGGTTGTTCTGTTAGGAAGGAATTATAGATAAACTTTAATTGACAATTTGTCAGTGGCGTGCTATCCTAATGCATAGGGAGGTATCATATTATGCGTGATGTGAAAGAGCCAGAGGTTCGCAGGGCTGAAATCATGGATGCAGCAATCAAGTTGTTTACCGCAAAGGGTTATTTGAATACAAGGACACAGGACATCATTGATGAGGTGAAAATATCCCGTGGGCTTCTCTATTACCACTTTAAGAACAAGGAGGATATTTTATACTGCATCATCAATAGATATTCCGAACCATTGCTGCGGCAGTTGGAGCATCTGACATATGACGAAAGTAAAAGTGCGCTTGAAAAAATTCGATCTTTTGTTACAATGACCACTATCTCAGATAAAGATATTACAGTCGAAAATTCAGTCCTTCAGGAAGCAGTCAACCTGGAGGAAAACCGCTACATGTTGGATCGGTTTTACCACAGATTATGTAGCTGTGTGATAGAATATTTTGCATATATTCTTGAGCAGGGAAATAAGGAGAATCTATTTCATGTGGATTCTCCGAAGGAAACAGCCTCATTTTTAATGACAGGATACATTTTCGTATCCAATGACGTTAAGCTTGCCGGCCAGGACAAAGGACAATTAGAGAGCTATTTAGAGACATATAAAGTATTGTTGGAAAGAGCATTGAATCCCCAAATACCGCTTTTTTCATAAAATCAGAATGAGAGTTTGCAGAATGGCAATCTCATTCTAATTTTTCACACAACAACTGACAAAATGTCAGTTTTCGTCCGATGGGTTATGCTATCGGTTATTTTTGAAATATTAACTGACGAAATGTCAGTGAAGGAGGACATATCAATGTTGAAAATTGAACACCTTACAAAGACTTATCCAAACGGAAAAAAGGCTGTTGATGATCTATCCCTGTCGATACGGGAAGGGGATATCTATGGATTTATCGGTGCAAATGGAGCCGGGAAAACCTCTACGATAAAAGCGGTGGTCGGTATCCATGAATTTGACCAGGGGGAAATCTACATCAATGGTAAATCTATCCGCACAGATCCGCTGCAGTGTAAAAAAGTACTGGCTTACATTCCGGATAATCCGGATTTATATGAACATTTGACAGGATATCAGTACATTAACTTTATTGCGGATATTTATGATGTGGAACTATCTGAACGAAAGCAGCAGATTGAGAAATATGCCGAACTTTTTGAGATGAGTTCCAGCCTGGGAAATGTAATTGCATCTTATTCCCATGGGATGAAACAACGGACGGCTATCATTGCTGCCCTGGTTCATAGGCCAAAGCTTCTGATTTTAGATGAACCTTTTGTCGGACTCGATCCCAAAGGGGCATGGCATCTGAAGCAGACTATGCAAGAGCTTGTACAGAACGG
>VSNK01000311.1 GCA_009774255.1 Faecalicatena sp. | reverse complement strand
TTGAAGCAGTAGAAACCAAGGTGACGGAGGAAGATGAGGCAGCAGAAGAAGAGGAAGCGGTTGAAGCAGTAGAAACCGAGGTGCCGGACGAAGAGAAAGCGGCGGAGCCGGAGCTGTCCGAGGAGGAAAGGAACAGACTGGAAGAGGTATACAGAAGAAGATTCAACCGCCATTTTGATGAATTGAAGTGGCTGTATACGGAGATCTATGGAAATGACTCTATGTTCGCGGAACTGTGTGACAACCTTCATAGATTTTACGAGGAGAGGAATTCGGAACTCAAGGAAACGGACGAGAAGCGTGAATCGGATCCGAATTGGTATAAGCACAATGACATGCTCGGAATGATGCTGTACATTGATAACTTCGCCGGGAATATCAAGGGTGTGGAAGAGAAGCTGGATTATCTGGAAAAGAGCAATGTGAATTATATTCATCTGATGCCGTTTTTGGATACGCCGAAGGGGCGTTCTGACGGCGGCTATGCCGTTTCCGATTTCCGCAAAGTGCAGGAAAAGCTGGGAACCATGGAGGATCTGGAAAGCCTTACCGCAGCATGCCGTAAAAAAAATATGAATGTATGTATGGACTTTGTCATGAACCATACTTCGGAGGATCATGAATGGGCGAAGCGTGCCCGTCAGGGAGAAGGCGAATACATGAGCCGGTATTTCTTCTTTGACAATGATTCCATTCCGCAGCAGTATGAGCGCACCGTACCGCAGGTGTTTCCGACTACGGCGCCAGGGAATTTTACCTGGCTGGATGACATTAAGCATTATGTTATGACAACATTTTATCCGTATCAGTGGGATCTGAATTATCAGAATCCAAGAGTTTTCAATGAGATGATGTACAATTTCCTGTTCCTGGCAAATAAGGGAATTGACGTGATCCGTATTGATGCGGTTCCTTATATATGGAAGGAGCTGAATACCAGCTGCCGGAATCTGCCGAGAGTACATACGATTGTGCGTATGATGCGTATGATCGGTGAGATCGTGTGCCCGGGAATTCTGCTGTTGGGTGAGGTGGTCATGGAACCGGAAAAGGTGGTTCCATATTTTGGAACGGTGGAAAAGCCGGAATGCCATATGCTTTATAATGTTACTACTATGGCCACTACATGGCATACGGTGGCGACAAAGGATGTACGGCTTCTGAAGCGGCAGCTTGATATTGTAAATAACCTTCCGAAAGAATATGTATTTCTGAACTATCTGCGCTGTCATGATGATATCGGATGGGGGCTGGATTATCCGACCCTGGAGCAGCAGGGGATCAAGGAGCGTCCTCATAAGCAGTATCTGAATGATTATTTCCGGGGATATACGGGAAACAGCACCAGCCGCGGGGAGCTTTACAATGAGGATCTGGTGCTTGGAGACGCCCGCTTCTGCGGTACAACAGCGTCGATGTGCGGTATCGAAAAGGCAGGATTTGAACAGGACGCGGAGGCGATGGAAAAAGCCATCCAGTTGGATGTGATGCTGCATGCGTATATGTTCATGCAGTCCGGAATCCCGGTATTGTACAGCGGGGATGAGATGGGACAGGTCAATGACTACACTTACAAAGAGGATCCGGATAAGGCGGCAGATTCCCGCTATATCCATCGGGGGGCCATGAGATGGGAACTTGCGGAGAATATTACGGATCCGGAGACCGTGGAAGGGAAGATGTTCCGGAAACTCAGCCAATTGGAAGAAATCCGTAAATCTGAGAAGGTATTCGTGACCAACGCAAATGTATGGACAGTGGAAACATGGGAGCAGGGAGTGCTGTGCATCGGAAGATATTATGAAGGAGAAAAGCTCTTCGGACTGTTCAACTTCAGTGAATATAACAAAATTGCGTGGATCAATGAAATAGACGGAAAATATGTAGATCTGATCTCCGGAGAGGAGATACAGCCGGCAGGCGTGCATATTCCGGCATATGGTTTCTATTATTTGAAGCGGACGGCGCAGGAATAGTAACCCGAATCGTTACAGTTTGCGGCCGGTTAGGCCGTGAACTGTAACACACGAATCACGTTGACAGGCTTCCTCGAGGCTGATATAATATTTAATAAATATCAGGAGGTAAAAGTAATGGGATTTTTGACAGGAAAGACAGTGATCATTACCGGAGGAGGCAGAGCGGTCCTGAAGGACGGCAGATGCGGCTCCATTGGCTATGGGATTGCTACCGCATATGCGAAAGAGGGAGCGAACATCGTCATCACCGGGCGTAACGTACAGAAGCTGACGGATGCGAAGGAAGAGTTGGAAAGGCTCTACGGCATAAAGGTTCTGCCGATTCAGGCAGATGTCAGCGCAGGCTCTGATAATGAAGCGGTTGTTCAAAACGTTGTAAAGCAGACGATGGATACATTTGGCAGGATTGATGTCTTGATCAACAATGCACAGGCTTCCGCTTCCGGCGTAACGCTTGCGGATCATACGACAGACCAGTTCAATCTTGCATTGTACTCCGGCCTGTATGCAACATTCTACTATATGAAAGCATGCTATCCGCATTTGAAAGAGACGAAGGGTTCTGTGATCAATTTTGCATCAGGTGCAGGTCTGTTTGGAAACTATGGACAGTGCGCGTACGCGGCTGCGAAGGAAGGCGTACGCGGATTGACCCGTGTGGCTGCGACAGAGTGGGGGAAGGACGGAATTAATGTAAATATCGTATGCCCGCTGGCATGGACCGCGCAGCTTGAGAATTTCCAGGAAGCGTATCCGGAGGCATTCAAGCAGAATGTTCATATGCCGCCCGCAGGACATTATGGAGATGCAGAGCTTGAGATCGGACGTGTCTGTGTACAGCTTGCTTCCCCGGACTTCAAATATATGTCCGGCGAGACCATTACGCTGGAAGGCGGAATGGGACAAAGACCATAAGAAGCGAAATAACAAAAGAAATCCCGGAGCATGTGTTCCGGGATTTCTTTGTTCCATAGGAAAATTCTCCGAATTTGCCGATAGAACAAGAACCCTCCGGGGGATGCGCACTACGCGCATAAGGAAAATGGCTGCTGCCGCAGCCGCGCTTCGGCGCGAGTGTGCGTCAGGACGCACACTTTTTGCTCTTACTTGGTTCCGAAGATACGGTCGCCGGCATCTCCAAGACCGGGGCAGATATAGGCGGCTTCATTCAGTTCCCTGTCTACATGGCCCACATAAATCCGGACATCCGGATGTGCTTTTGTCAACCGTTCGAGTCCTTCGGGAGCGGCAATGATGAACATGCATTTGATCGATTTTCCGCCGTGCTTTTTGATAAAGTCCACTGCCGCGACCGCAGAACCACCTGTTGCGAGCATAGGATCAACCACGACGATCTGACGCTGTTCGATCGGTACCGGAAGCTTACAGTAATATTCATGCGGTTCATGAGTGACAGGATCGCGGTACAGCCCGATATGACCGATCTTGGCGGACGGCACCAGGGTGGTGATTCCATTCACCATGCCGAGCCCGGCCCGGAGCACGGGAACAACGGCAAGCTTTTTGCCGGAAAGCATCGGCGTCATGCATTTCTCAATCGGGGTTTCGACCTCTACGTCTTCCAGCGGAAGGTCGCGGAAAGCTTCATATCCAATGAGAATTGCAATTTCCTCTACCAGTTTACGAAATTCATTGGTTCCAGTCTCCTTTTTGCGGAGCAGCGAAATTTTGTGCTGGATCAAAGGATGATCCATAATAAATACATTTTCCATGATACACCTCTGTTTTTCTGTAGATACTTATGGTATTTTTAAGTTCCTGTTTGCACCGTTGGTGTGAACTGTAATCATTCTAACGAAACTTTTCCCGAAAGTCAATCCCGCCGGATTCTTTTTGTATGTGTGTCTGACTGGATGTTACAGTTCACGGCCTAAACGGCCAGGGTGTGAATTGTAACGAAATGACTGTGAATCATAATAAGATTATGCTAAGATAAAAGAAAAAGAAAGGGGAGATATATTATGTATGATGTGATCTTATTTGATCTGGACGGGACGTTGACAGATTCCGGACCGGGAATTACAAATTCCGTGGCATATTCTTTGAAAAAATATGGAATTGAAGTGACTGACAGGACGCAATTGTATAAGTTCATCGGGCCTCCGCTGAAGGAATCTTTTGAGAAATACTACGGTTTCTCGGCGGAGGATTCGAGAAAGGCAGTAGAGTACTACAGAGAGTACTATACGGACAAGGGAATATTCGAGAATGCGGTGTATGAGGGAATAGAGGAGCTGCTGAGAGAAATCAGGAAATCCGGGAAAAAGGCTGTTGTGGCGACCTCAAAGCCGGAAATATTTGCCAAAAGGATTTTGGTGCACTTTGATCTTGCAAAATATTTTGAACATATTGTGGGCGCGAACATGGACGAGACACGGACGAAAAAGGATGAAGTGATATCCTGTGTGCTCCAAAGCCTTGCCATTTCCGACAGATCAAACGTACTGATGATCGGGGACCGGAAGCATGACATCCTGGGAGCAAAGAAGAATGGGATTGCTTCTCTGGGAGTCTTATTCGGATTTGGAGACTATGAAGAATTGGAGAAAGCGGGAGCGAATTACATTGTAAAAAACGTAAAAGACATCTATCCGATTATTTTTGAAACGTAATTACTCAGCACAGCAGACGGGGCTGAGGTCTGCTGTACTGAGTAGTTACTATGAAACATAAAACAGGAAGGAGTTGTAGAAAAATAACTGATACAGCTTGCGCAGGATATTCCTTCGGATGTGCAGGTCAAAAAACGCAGTTCTACACTCCGTTTCGGTCCTTGCTAAACAAGCGCCACTGGCGCTTAGCAACGTAGTGGGCCTTGCCCTAAGGGGTACCATGCGTAGCATGGTGGATTCCTTACGGCTACGTCGAGGCTTTTTGACCTGTGCAGCCGGAGAAATAGACAAGTCAAGATGTATCAGTTATTTTCCTACAACTCGGAAGCCTAGTACAGCATTGCGTAATTAACGGTGAATTCTGCACCTGCTATTTCTGCCAGCACTGCGTTGTCGTCAATCAACGATGCCACCGCATCGCCTCTTTCCTCCGCCTTGTCCTGACAAAAATATCAGGCACATTATTCACCATTATATACGCAATGCTGTACTAGATGCTTCCTGTTTCGTGTGAAATTTTTTCCTTTGTATCCAGAATCAGCTCTTTCAGTTCCTGGATCCGACGGTCATCCATGCGATCCTTTGGGGCAGAAATACTGACGGCGTAAGACGGCCTTCCCTGAAAATTCTTCAGAGATACGGCGATACAGCGGACGCCTGCCTCGTTTTCTTCGTTATCCAGAGCATAGCCGTTCCTGCGGATATCCTGGATCACTTCCAGAAATTTTGCAAAATCTGTGATAGTATATTCCGTTATTTTTTTAATGTCACTTTGTTCCCAGATGGAACGCAGGCTTTCGTCCGGCATATCGGCCAGCATGGCCTTGCCCACCCCGGAGCAGTAGAGCGGGATGCTCTTTCCGACCATGGAGACAAGGCGTACGGAGTTCCGTGGGGACTCTACTTTGTCAATATATACGGCGTGGATATCGTCAATCTGCACCAGATGGACGGTCTCGCCGGACAATTCCGCAAGCTGCCTGATATAAGGGCGGGCAATATCGATCATGCTGTTCCGAGACAGAATCTGATTCGAGATCTTGCAGAATTTGAAGCTTAAGCTGTACTTTGATGTTTCGGCATCCTGCCGGACATAATCCATGCAGATGAGAGAGTTCAAGATCCGGTGGACAGTGCTTTTGTTCAGTCCCAGATCGTTGCTCAGCTCCTGGAGCCCTGTGGGACCGGACTGTGCCAGATATTCTATGGTGTGAAAAATGCGTTCCGATACCTGAATCGGGTTTTTGGATTCCATATGCTTCACCTCTTAGACGACAGGTCATGTTCTTTCAAAATGGATGAATTCACAGACGTAAATTTTGACTATGTGGTATTGTAGCACGTTTATTCAAAAAGAGCAAATAGAACTATACGAACACGGGCATACTCGTTTATGTAAGTTACAGTTCACTTGTCAGCCGCTGTCATGATAAGTTTGTGCTTGCACAAAGACTTATCATGACAGCGGCTGACGAAGGGAGCGCCGGTTTATGAGCAAAAATAGCCGCTAAGCGGCGGAAAAGCATCGAAGATGCGT
>VSNK01000310.1 GCA_009774255.1 Faecalicatena sp. | reverse complement strand
CCTTATATTCTGTACATTGTGCGGCCTCTTCTGAAATTTCCAAAGCCAACTGAACCTGGACAACAATTCTCCTTTTCAAATTCTACAACCCCCGGCGTTTCCGACCTGTTCAGGCTGATGAACCATCTGTTTGCGAATGCCAGAAAATGACAAATAACTATTGGGCGTTACAACCGCAAATTGTAACACATCCAGCCCAATAAACTTCCCCGCAGCAAGCTGCGTGGTATTAGCCTGGACCTCGCTTCGCTCGGCATTTTTGTAAAACGCGGCAAGCTGCGGGAAATCAGACCCGTGAGTAATTGAAAAGTCGCCTGACGGCGAGGAGCCGGATGCCTGATACCAGTATTTTTATGGCCGGATGCCTTGCGGCAAGGCGCAAAGCGGCTCTAACGAACCGTTTCCCGATGCGTACACAACCCGTCAGCCTTACTTTTTTGAGAAATGAGCCTTGCCTCTATTTCCTTATTACTCTCACCGGGATAGTTTTCTAAATACTCAAATATTTTTCCAATATAAACTGTATCCAGCCCTGATATTTTTGCTGCCTGCTCTGCGTCCAGTGTCTTACGCATAAGCTGGGGCCGCAAAAATCTTTATGGAAATCAGTCATCAGATATGGTATACTATCCAGAAGGGAGACTATAAGATTTAAGGGGGATGATGCCATGCGGAAACTTGAATATACGTTTAAGACAGATACATTGTTCAAGATGCTGTTTGTACAGTATCCGGAACTTTTAAAGAAGCTGGTGGCAGACCTGCTTGGAATAACGTTGGAGGGTATCGGGCAGTTCGTAATACGAAACCCGGAGATGCCGCCGGAGAATCTGGGAGACAAATTCTGTAGGCTGGATATCAACATGACCGTGAACGGCCAGCGTGTGGACCTGGAAGTGCAGGTCTGCAATGAGGGGGATTATCCGGAGAGGGTCATGTACTACTGGGCGAGGGAGTTTTCATCAGCGCTGCTTACCGGGCAGGGCTATTCTACCCTGCCACGTACAATCGTTATCAGCATTATAGATTTCCCGCTGTTTGAATGTAAAGAATATCATTCTTTCTTCCAGCCGTTAGAAGTCACGCGTCATACACTGCTGTCGGATAAAATGGGATTTCATTTCTTTGAACTTCCCAAACTGCCATCAGATGTGGGTGATGATGATATGTTACTGTTGTGGCTTTCGCTGTTCAAAGCAGAGACTGAAGAGGAACTGGAAAAGATTAAAGAGATGGAGGTGCCAGTTATGAGTCAGGCGATCAATGCTTATTATACGATTACTGCTTCGTCAGAGTTCCGTGAGAAAGAGAGACTCCGCGCGAAAGCAAGGCATGATGAGGCACAGGCATTGTATAATGCAAGACACGAAGAAAAACTTGGATTTGCCCGGAATATGAAAGCAGACGGTGAACCTATAGAAAAAATTGTGAGATATACCGGTCTCACAAAAGAGAGCATAGAGGAATTGGAAGTTTGAACGAATATAAGATATGAACAGAGCGGATACCTTAGACAATTGGGTATCCGCTTTTTTATACGATACCCCGATGCAGGAGGCTTATGTGTATGGCTACTGGGACGAACTGGTTCTTTTTATCCGCAATTTGTTTAATTCTACATTTAAAACGAATCCGTTCCTTGCCAAAGCCATGATGACCGGAATCACCAGAGTCAGCAAGGAGTCGATTTTCTCTGATCTGAATAATCTGACAGTTGTTACAACCACCTCTGATCTGTATGCGGACAGTTTTGGTTTTACCCAGGAGGAGGTCTGTGATGCTCTCGAAGAATACGGCCTGTCAGACAAAAAGGATGAGGTCAGGAGATGGTATGATGGATTTACATTTGAAAATAAGACCGACATCTACAACCCCTGGTCGATCATCAACTACCTGAAATTTGCAAAATTTGCCCCCTATTGGGCCAACACCAGCAGCAACAGTCTGGTCGGAAAGCTGATCCGCGAGGGGAGCGCGGATACAAAAATGGTGATGGAGGATCTTCTTTCCGGCAAAGCGCTTCGCACGCAGGTTGACGAGCAGATCGTATTCAGTCAGTTAGGGCGCAAGGAGAATGCTGTCTGGAGTCTCCTGCTTGCAAGCGGCTATCTGCGTGTGCAGAAGTGGGGGATGGACAAAAGAGAACGGATGATCTATGACCTCGTATTAACCAACCGTGAAGTGTCACTGATGTTTGAGCAGATGGTAGAGGATTGGTTTTCGCAATTTACCCCCGCATATAACAATTTCATTAAGGCACTTTTATTGGATGATAAAAAGGCCATGAATGTATATATGAACCGGGTTGCCTTTTCGACCTTCAGTTATTTCGATACCGGAAATCATCCGTCCGAAGCAACGGAACCGGAACGCTTGCCCACAGGGAAAGCGACCACTAAGAGTTTGGAAGAACCAAACTCAAGTGTCTGCTTTTACCACGGTTTTGTTCTCGGCCTGATGGTGGATCTGGGTGACCGATACACGATCACCTCCAACCGGGAAAGCGGATTCGGAAGATATGATGTGATGCTGGAGCCGCTTTCAGAGACGGATGATGCCATCATTCTGGAATTCAAGGTTCATGATCCGGACGAGGAAAAATCGCTTGCCGATACGGTGCAGGCGGCGTTGGAGCAGATCGACCGTATGAAATATTCCGCCACACTGGAGGCAAAGGGCATCACGCAGGATCGGATCCGGAAGTATGGATTTGCATTTGAAGGGAAAACCGTTTTGATCGGATAAGATGTATAGACGCATAGAAGTACCAGAGGCTCTATGATGAGACCCTGCAAAAGATTCGGGATGAGTATATTGCAAAGAACGGGCATCTAGCCCATGAGACACAGACGAGAAAAATGGGGTGCATAATCTTGCTGTCGGTAAATGACTGGTTTCCCACCATATCTTGCTGTGACTGATTATCAATCACAGCAAGATATTGTGCAGAAATGCCATTTCCCGACAGCTCCTTAGGAGTTGTAGAAAATAAGTGATACTGATTGCGCAGGATTTTTCTTCGGATGTGCAGGTCAAAAAACGCAGTTCTACACTCTGTTTCGGTCCTTGCTAAATAAGCGCCACTGGCGCTTAGCAACGTAGTGGGCTTTGTCCTAAGGGGTACCATGCGTAGCATGGTGGATTCCTTAGGACTGCGTCGAGGCTTTTTGACCTGTGCAGCCGGAGAAATAGACAAGCCAAGATGTGTCAGTTATTTTTCTACAATTCCTTACTTCCTGCAGCGGAATTCCAGATCCGCAAATTCCATCAGATTCCTTTTCTGATCCTCCGCCGCAAACAAAGCCAGCTGAACCTGGACAGTCAATTCTCCTTCTCTCCCGCCAAATCTTTCCTTCATCCATGCCTCAATCCTGTCGTAGATCAGCGTTATCACATCCTTTCGCCCATCTGCGGCAATATCCGGAGCATACAAAACCGGCAGGGAACTATAAATCGTCTCTTCCCCATACACCGAAACCGGTGCTTTACAACATACTTCCATGGAAGCCTTCCCAAAGCCTCTGCAAAGCCCGCAAAGCCTGCTGATAAAATTCTCCTTTTCAAAATCCCCCAACTCCACCGTTTCCGGCCTGTTCAGGGACGGAAGCAGATCATCCGCAAATGCCGCCTCATCAGATCGATACAAAAACAGATCATTTATTTCAGCAATCTCCTGATTTCTGGTCACGGAAATACAGGTATTGATCCGGTTCACCTCCCGGATGTCCAAATCCAATACGGAAATGAGGAACTCATAAGGCTCCGCCAATTCTTCCGGCAAAATGTAAAAATCTCCCTCCCCGCGGTTCAGCTCACCATACTCTCCGCCAGGCGTTTTCATGCTGATTTTTAATTTTTCCGGCGCGATATCCGATTCCAGGATCACAAGTTTCCTTTCTTCAAAAGCAAGAGAAAAACGGAGCTTCCATTCTGCAGCACCGGTTCCCGCACGCATGGACAGTCTTTCATAACTCCAGCTTTCGCATATATTCCGACAGCATTCCACCAACTGCTTTTTCATACTCGTATCCACAAGCAGTTTATCCCTCAGATACCGGTACTGCGCCATGGCGAGAAGGAATCCGTCATCCGCATTCCTCAATCCGGCTTCACTTTTCGGCAATAACCGAAGAGTCAGTATATCCTGTTCCGCCGTCTGATGCACAAATGCCACCTCATACTTCCATTTGCATGCTGCCTCCTCGCCGGCATATTCCTGGCTCTTCAGCACCGGCATCTGCGAAAAACGCTTGAAAGGAAGATTCCCTTTGATATTCTGAGAAACAGAATTTTGTTCCTGGACGGTGAGGAACTCATAAAAATATTCCCCGGCAATTTCCCAATCGGTAAACGTCAAGCGCAAATCCATATCCACGCGCATCTGCTTTGAAATGTCCGCGGCACAGACGCCAACGGGCAGGATGCCGTCGGCCCGAAGCTTTCCTGGCTTTAATGTAAATCCGTCACGGTCTGACTCCGCGCGGAAGCACCATGCCTTTCTCATGTCCGCCTGCTTTTTGAACTGCTGCGCAAATCCTTCGTCCGTCTCTTTTTCGGACTGCTGCGCAAACCCTTCGTCCGTCTCTTTTTCGGACTGCTGCGCAAACCCTTTGTCCGTCTCTTTTTCGGACTGCTGCCAGATCGCACCGCCCGTTTCACTCCTGAATTGCTGCCGAATCACACCGTCCGTTTCCTCCCCGATCTGTTGCCGGACCACACCATCCGCTTTCTTTTCCCACTGCAGCAGAATCACACCGTCCGTTTCCCGTCCGGCAGAAAGATTTTGCAGCATCAGATTCTGATAATAGTCTGCGGCGGCTTGTTCAAATTGCGGATTACCCACATTGCCGCTGATTTTTGTCACGCCTGACGCAATGACCTGCGCCAGATTCTTTTTGATCTCCAGAAGCGTCTCACACACGTCCCTGTCTTCGCCGTAAATGGAATCCGGCTTTAAGAAACCTTCCAGGTCCATAAGAAAATCCGCCGCCCATTCTTCCAAATCTACCTGATAATAGGAAATCCTCTGCGTGGTTCCGCTTTGATCCACAACCGGAATCTCCTTCAACTGGAGCAGCTTATTAGACAGCGGCTGCAGCGTCCATATTTCATAACCGTCAAACGTATGCTTCACCGGGGGAACATAGAACAACTGCCCGTCCAGCCCCCTCACCGCCAGATAATCCTGATTTATTTTTTCCGTATTTTCCGTAATATCCGATCTGGCGGTCAGCACCTCCGCCGCTTCTTCGGTTCCCTTCAAAGCAGCGGAAAGAAGCTGCTCGTCTCTTTTCAGCAAAAAAGCAACCTTCAATTCCAGGATATCCTCTCCGCCCGCAAACGGCAATTCATACACTGCTGCTTCCGGTACTTCTCCCTGACACAGTCCTTGTACATATGCGAGCAGCGGAGCCTTATCTACCTGCATTTCTGTTCCGCACAGATCAATAAAGCAACGCATGTCCTCACATTCCAACTGCCGACAGGCAAGGAGCAGGTTCTCATTGCTTCCCTCGCTCTCATCCTGAAGCCGGTTTCCGCTGCCCTTCTCGCTTTCATCCTGAAGCCGGTTCCCGCTGCCCTTCTCGCTTTCATCCCGAAGCCGATCCTCAATGCTCTTTTCACTCTCATCCAGAAGCCGATTCTCATTATTCTTTTTACTCTCAGCTCGAAGCCGATCCTCGATGCTCTTCTCACTCTCATCCTGAAGCCATTCCTTGTCATCTTCCTCCACATAACTGAAGGTCACGAAACAGGAATAGCCCTCTGCCGCTCTTTCCAGCTCATACACGCATTTCGTATGAGGATAGACCGAAACCGGCAGCAGCGGATCCGTATAGCCGTATGGAATCTCCCATGTGATGCCGGAAGCGCTTCTGTTTCCCAACAGATCGATAAGACGAAAATCCATTTTCAGGCTGCTTCCGGGCGAAATTCCGCCGTAAGGCGTATCTTTCCCTTCCTTTGCATAGCAGTACGCAGGCACAATCTGACTGTACCCACTGCTAATTCCCGCATCCTGCACAGCCCAATCAGAGCCGATTCCTTTTCCTGTTTCCTTCCCTGCCTGACCTAAGCCATTTCCAGTTCACGCGTCCTGCACGGCCCCAACAGAGCCCTTACCAGTTATCGATTACAGCGCGGACACCACCCA
>VSNK01000031.1 GCA_009774255.1 Faecalicatena sp. | reverse complement strand
TTACAGCAACTTAATAACACAAGTAGTAAAGCAGTGAATTTGTTTTTGCATTATATAAAACAATTCGCTGCTTTTTTTGTTTTCGGGAAGAAAGACAGTCATAACAGATTGTCTTTTCAGAGAACGTATCCGAGATTGCGGAAGCCTTAAAGCAGAGGGATACTCTTGACATGGCGGTGTGGTTTGCGGAGGTGTGTGCGGATTCAACGGAGCCGGAAGAAAAACAGCAGGTCATGGAGATCGCTAAGAAACTGGCGGAGTATAAGCCCCTTGCCAAGATCGAGGAAATGGAAGAACAGAATTACAACATGGTAGATAATGTGCTGATTTTTGTGGTATAGTTTAGCGGATGCTTTTACGTTAGCGGGAACGGTATTCTGCTGAAGTAATAGGAAATGGCGAACAGTAGATATGTGATATGGAGTCTGTGCGCCAATGATGAAAGATGCAAAATAAATATATAGGCGGATATTTAGCGGGATTAGGAGAATCTTAATAATATCTCATGCGTTTTATTGAGATTTTTGAAAGAAAATATGATAAATTCATAGGAACAGATCGATATAATATAGAGGGAGGCTGCCTGTATGTCTGAAAGGATTTTGATTGTTGATGATGAAAAGGATATTGCAGATCTGCTTGAAGTTTATCTGAAGAATGAAAATTACACCATTTATAAATATTATTCTGCAAGGGAAGCACTGGCTTTTATCGAAGGTGAAGAAGCTGATCTTGCAATCCTTGATATCATGCTGCCTGATATCAATGGTTTTACCCTCTGTCAGAAAATCCGTGAAAAATATACTTATCCCGTAATCATGCTGACGGCAAAAGATGAGGAAATGGATAAGATTACAGGACTGACGCTGGGAGCGGATGATTATGTGACAAAACCATTCCGTCCCCTTGAACTGATCGCCAGGGTGAAGGCACAGCTTCGGAGATATAAAAAGTATACCCCGGTACTGCCGCAAAATGAGCCTGCAAAAGTCCTTACTTATAAAAAGCTGGTTCTTAATATGCAGACCTATGAATGTGAGCTTGGCGGGGAGGCTGTGTCTTTAACACCTACGGAGTTTTCCATCCTGCGCATTTTGCTGGAAAACCAGGGCATGGTCGTGACTTTGGAAGAACTGTTCCACAGGGTGTGGGAAGATGAGTACTACAGCAAGAACAGCAGCACGATTACAGTACATGTCCGCCATTTGAGGGAGAAACTGAAAGATACGGTAGAAAAACCAAAATATATAAAAACAGTATGGGGAGTGGGTTATAAGATATGACCTGTTTATTCCCGGATAAGGAGATATTTATGGAAGAAAGGAAAAAGGCGGGCTTAAGCTGTCTTGTACCATTTTTGTTTGCTGTTTATTTGTTCCTGCTGGTATGGATCATATTGTTCAAACTGCAATTATCAGTCCATGAACTGGACAGAATCAGGAGCATAAACCTGATCCCGTTTTATTATGATAATGAGATCGGAATGGGTTTCCACTTGAAAGAGGTTCTGGAAAATGTCGCAATATTTATTCCATATGGCATCTATTTATGTATGCTGAAAAAAGAGCCGGGGTTCAAAGTAAAGTTTTTTCTTATTCTGATGACCAGCTTTATCCTGGAAGTTCTTCAATATATCCTGGCGGTCGGAGGTACGGACATAACAGATATCATAACAAATACCTGTGGAGGGGTAGCGGGGATTGGCGTATATTGGTCAGCCACAAGGATATTTGGGGGTAAAAAGCGTGCAGAAACTGTTATTGTGGTTTTAGCGGCTATTGTTACAATCGTGGTAGCGGGCGGTTTGTCAGTTCTTCTGATTGCAAACTGATGGAGGTGTTTCATGAAAAAACAGGGTTTCCCGGCAAGGGAAAAATTGCAGACCCGGCTTTGGGCAATAATACCTGCTTATACGGCAGCAGGTCTTGCCATCATGCCGTTGCTTGAATATGTTTTATCAAGGTCGGCAGGCCGGATTTCTGAATGGCTGTACCTGCGGCTGGATGTGCTTTATTTTTTTTACCTTGTCCTTGGCCTGTCGGTCATTTTTTACCATTACTGGAGAAAACCGTGGGATTACCTGGATGAGGTGATCAATGCCGCACAGACGGTGTATGAACAGAATAACGCTGCGATTGAGCTGTCAGAGCCGCTCCGGGAAGTGGAAAAGCAGATGAACCAGATTAAAATGTCCATACTGCTCAGTAATCAGGCTGTAAAAGAAGCGGAAGAGCGAAAGAACGAACTGGTCATGTATCTGGCCCATGACATCCGTACACCACTGACGGCGGTAATCGGCTACCTGAGCCTGCTTGACGAAGCCCCGGATATGCCGGCAGAGCAAAAAGCAAAGTATGTGGGAATTGCCCTTGAAAAATCAGAACGTCTGGAAATGCTGATCAATGAGTTATTTGAAATCACGCGCTATCATACGGCAGCAGTCCAGCTGCAGAAAATGCAGGTTGATTTATATGCCCTTTTATCCCAGGTGACAGATGAACTGTATCCTGCCCTGTCCGCAAGGGGGAACACTGCCAAAATTTCTGCCGGGGACGGGCTGGTTGTAACAGGCGATCCGGAAAAGCTGGCCAGGGTATTTAATAACCTTTTAAAAAATGCGGCAGCTTACAGTTATCCGGATACGGAGATCAGCATATCGGCAGAAAAGAAAGGCAGAAATGCCGTCGTAGTATTCCGAAACCACGGGCAGACAATCCCGGAAGATAAGCTGGTTCATATCTTTGAGAAGTTCAGCCGTTTAGACGAGGCCCGGCTGTCAGATACAGGCGGGGCCGGGCTTGGCCTTTCTATTGCAAAAGAGATCATCAGCCTGCATGGCGGTGAGATAACGGCACAGAGCAATGGGGAAACAGTCACATTTACAATTACACTGCCGGTTTCTGATTAGGAAAATGTACGCTCCATACTATGAAATGTAAGAAAAGCATTTCACAGTCAAGTATTAAGAAATTCTTAGGATTATTCCATCCCTAAATTTGAGATTGAAATGCCCCTGTCTGGTACAATCGTTGCTGGACAGGGGCATTTGCCGCCATATAAAGCCCCTGGAAACAGGATTGGAAAAGGAGTGGTGTAATGGAACTGAAAATTGAACATTTAACGAAACAGTTTAAAGACAAACTGGCTGTGGATGATGCCAGCCTTACCATCACGCCGGGGGTATGGGGGCTGCTTGGCGCTAATGGTGCGGGGAAGACGACAGGGTGATCAATCAGCGCAGTGAAGATGACGGGCAGGTATCCATCCGGTATTTATCTGAGACACCTGAAATTTCCGGGGCAGTTGCAGTATCGCCCCGGCTTGAGGACTTGTATCTTTGGTATTTTCCGCAGGAAAATATGGAAAGGGAGGGAAATTGATATGCGTCTATTCCGATTAGAAGTAAAACGTATTATGAAGTCACGCCGTACTTTGACCTTGCTTGCTGTTTCGCTTTTCATGTCTGTCATAATGGCGTATCTGCCAATCAGCTATGAATCCATTAACCGTCCGGGAGAATTTTCTCTATCAGCTTTGTGATTTTAATTTCCTGCATGTAGGGGAGATGAGTTTTTGGACGCCATATGTCTGCCTGTTGGAAGGCGGGGAAATCGGAGGTAATTATAGTTTTACAAACCTCTATTTTGACAAAAGCCTTTATCATCGCTATACTTATACACACCGGATAGGGCGAGGGGGAAAACGCCGATACTGTCAAGATATATTTGTGAGTCAGCAAGAATTCTGATATAATGGGTGCAAACGCCCATCCGGGGCAGAAAGGCAGGAAGCACATTTTGGGTGATTTTATGCAGGATGCTGATTTTGGCATAAAGAAATACAATGATGTACGGAGATTATTATTTGTCACTAATTTTCTTTAGAAAATGGATGACCTTCTTGCGCATCAGCGCAATTCTAATTATACAAGCAGGAGGATTTGATTATGCCGCTTTCTTTTCGGCTGTTTTCAGTCGGTTTTTCACTGGTCTGTTTTGGAGTGGGGATGTATACTCTGGCATGCGGGATTTTAGGGAAAAAGATGAACATACTTTCCTGTCTGATTTACACCATTTATTATCTGCTGGTAAATGCTTTGATACTCGCAGGCATGGTCGGAGTTTATGCGTTGGATGATGCATATCAGTATGAAAATGTATTCAATCTTTTCAATGGCACGATTGGGAATCTGCTGCATTCGATCATGCTGGCGTTTGTATTGTGCCGTTTTTCGAGGACGGATTTCTGGCAGGGGCTGGCTGCTGCGTTTCTGGGAAATTTTATTGCCTATACGGTGAATTCTGTGTTAATAGAAGTGACTTCTTATTACAGCCCAACATTTGGCGGAATGTATCTGTATACGTTTATCACGATCTATATTCCATACCTGGCAGTGCTGCCGATGGCTGCGGTGGTTGTGTGGATACTGAGAAAAAGCAGCTTCTACCGGTATTTTTCACATTTATTTTCCAAAAGGCTATGGGCGGCGGGAACGTTGTTTTTCAGTTTCCTGCTGATGTGTGTCTGGCAGGTTTTGGACTGGCTGTATCCGGATACTGCGCCAGGTCTGGGTTATAACATATTCTTTTTCGCGCTCATTGTAGTCGCTCTGTTCTGGGTGCAGTTTCTGGCGATGTATGCCGCAGGACAGGATAAGATACGGGCGCAGGAGGAAATGATCGCGCAGCATCAGGCACATATGGCGCTCCTGGAGGAACTGCAGCAGGAGATACGCGCTTTCCGCCATGATTTTACCAATCTGTTTTCCGGGCTTACCTTGCAGGCGCAGGAAGGTGACCTGGCGGGGATTCAGGAGTTTATGAGAAAGACCGGCAGCTATTTCGATGAAAAGCTGGGGCAGGAGATCCGGCAGATGGACGGGCTGAATCGTATCACGCTCTATCCTTTGCGCAGTCTGTTGACTGCAAAGCTGGCAGATATGCGGAAAAGAGAGATCCATTCAGCGCTTGAGGTGCTCTATCCGTTAGACAGCAAGGTCGTGATGGAAACGGAGGATCTGCTCCGAAGCCTGGGAATCCTGATCGATAACGCGATGGAGGCAGCGTCTCAAACAGACGGAACGGTACGGATTGTTCTGCTCCAGGAAGAAAAAGAACTGTACATCGCAGTTTCGAATAATTATGATCAGGCGCCGGAGCTGTCCGCACTCTTCCGGAAGGGCTATACCACAAAGGGAAAAGGCAGGGGGACAGGACTTACAAGCTATCGGCGGATCGTGTCCAGATGTAAGGGCTGTGTTGCAAGAACCTACTTAAAGGACGGTTATTTTGTGCAGGAACTGAGACTTCCGGCAGCTTAGGAGTCGTAGGCAGGAGGAGACAAATGATCCCGATTTACATATGTGACGATGAAAAGCCGGTCAGCGACCGGCTGGAACACATCATTTCCAACCAGATCACCATATTGAACGGAGATATGGGACCTGTCCGCGCGGCAGATACGCCGGAAAAATTATTAGATCTGCAGACAAAGGATACCATACCGGCGGTATATTTCCTTGACATTGATTTTCCGGGCAGGATGAGCGGGCTGGAGCTGGCGCAGAAACTGAGACTCCACGATCCACGGGGGTTTATTGTATTCATCACGGCGCATCATGAACTGGCCTTTGAAACCTTCCGGCTGCGGCTGGAAGCGTTGGATTATATCGTAAAAGGCGATGAGAACGCAATGGCGGTTCGGGTAAGAGAATGTCTGACAAGCATACGGCAGCGGCTTGCCAGTGAACAGCCTAAAAATGGCAGATATTGTACGATCCGGCTGTTTGACACGGTTCGGCACATCCCGGTGGACACGATTCTCTATTTCGAGGCGCTGGGATTTAAGCACACACTCTGTATGCATCTGGATAACGAACTGCTGGAATTTAACAGCAGTCTGGAGCATTTTGCAGAAGAAATGGGTGAAGGTTTCTGGCGGTGCCACAGAGGGTTTCTGGTAAACCGCAGCCGTATTCGGATTGTGGATCTGAAACGCCAGACGGTCATTCTCGACAACGGAACGGAATGCCCCCTGTCCAGAAGAGCCAAAACAGAGTACAATGCACAGAGAAAACAGGACGCAGAATAAGAATGTGACCGCTCATGAAGCCAAACGGACAATTCGCGTAAAAAATGAATGATTTGACCTCATATCTGTTATAGTTATTTCAAGAAAACAAATGACAACAGGAGGTATTTATTATGAAAACAAAATCCATCTTCTCAAATCATATGGTAATGCTGGCGGCTCTTTTCCTCTTTTTTATAGGATATTTTGTTTCTATATACAGAGGAAATACGAATTCAGCTTCGAATTATTCATGCTTGATCATTGCTGCAAGCTGCATGTATTCCGGAAATCCCACCTTCGGAGGTGAGCTGCCGGAAAACAGAGCCCTTCGTCTGCTGGCACGGCTCAACGGCCTTTTGTTGGTTATCTGGTTTGTGATTATCATCGCACAGCTTTTCCTATAGAGGAGGGTGCTCTGATGGACCATTACAGTGAAGCTTTTGAAAGGATGAAAGCAGAATTACATGAAAAAGGCTATCAAGAAAATGACGTTACGATTACGTCCGGAAAGGCAATGGTTTTGGGAGCCCTGTATGGGCTTCCGTTTGTCATCGTATTTGGGTTATTGTATCGTTTTTTGCTGATTGAAAGGGCACATTTACTGGAGGTAAGCGGGATTGCTTTTTATGTTATGTTTATAGAGATCATCGCTGTTTCCGTTGTCATACATGAATTATTGCATGGGGTAGGATGGGCTGCTGCGAGCGGTAAGGGCTGGAATGTTGTTCGCTTTAACATCAATGCGATGATGCCGAGCTGTGCCTGTAAAGCAGTATTAGAAAAAAGAGCATATCTGGTCGGCGTTATGGCACCTTTTATCGTATTGGGATTTGGCAGTGTGCTTTTTATTTTTATATATCCCGGTACTGTGTCATTATTGACTATGATGGTCAATTTTGTTTCCGCCGGAGCTGATCTGATGATTGCATTTCATGCGCGAAAGGAGCGAGATGACTGTCTCATCGCAGATCATCCGACAGAAGCCGGTTATATTATATTTTACAGATAGATAAAAAAGGAATGCTTTTGAGATTCGCTTTACGGAAAAATCAGTGCATGTACATTATGGTTTTGGGGAATGGAGGGGAGAAACAAATTGAGAAAGGATGTGAGTGCTATGTGTAATCTTTCACAGGGGATCAGAGAAAGAACTGTGACAGAGAGGGATGAAAAGATTATTTTAAATATGCACAGGGAAGGCTATATATCAGAACAGATAGCAAAAATAGTGGAGAGGACTATTGGAGAGGTAGAAGCTATCATCAAAAAGCGTGAGCCTGTACTGGCATAATGACAGTAACTAAATAACACAGATAGTAAAGCAGTGAATTTGTTTTTATTAGAGAAAACAATTCGCTGCTTTTTCTGTTTTCAGGAAGAAAGACAGTCATAACAGATTGTATTATCACGGAAACCTACTGTGAGTTTTCGTGATAATATAGGTGTTTCCGTGATAGTGTAAAGAGTTTTCGTGTTTGTATATGAGAAAAACGGTAAAAACTTAATGAATAAATGACAATGTGAGAAAAAGGCTGGTTGACGGCTCTTTTTTCTTTCTGTTCCCGAAAAATAGTCGTTTCGTGCCATCGGGTGAAAAACAGAAAAATTTTATGGTATAATTTAGTGGCTGCTTGTGCACGGCGGTTTGCGTTTGTGCCGCCTTGCAGGGCATCCGCCCTTGTATCGGACGAATGGCGAAAAACTTTAGACTTATTTTGGAATTTCCGTACTGCGTTTCTGCCTTTCGTTCCCGAAAAGTGGTCGTTTCGTTCCCTCCGCCCGAAAAACGGGAAATTCCTGCCGATATAAGAAGTGAATATCTTTATGGATTTGAGGTGATGGATTTTGGATATTGCGGTTGTGGATGATACATGGAGGAGATGGAGCGCATCTATTCCAGCATGCCTGGACTTACCGCAAGAGGGCATGGGCGGTGCTGACCGACAGAAGAAACGCCAATAAATATTGGTAATAATGGAGGAATTGAAAAATGAGTATTAGTGGAATTGGAATAACAGGCAGCCCAATAGCAGGGTTTGAAACAAGAAAGACACAGCAGAATGCGGCAGGCAAGAGCAAAGGCGTGAGCTTTGCGGAGTTTGCGGTTACGAAAGCAACAGGGAAAACAGAGAATGTAAGTTTTAAGGAAATGCTGAAATCAAAGTATCCGGGAGAATATTACAATGTCATGGATACATCCAAGATTGACAGTTCCTTATGGGGAAGGAATGATTATCCGTGGGATAAGTATTTTAGCAATAATGCGGGTGATTCTGTTCTGAACTGGAAACCGTTGGGAGCTGAACCCGATATGCAGAGCCCGGCAGTCCGCACCAAGATGAATGTGATGCTTGGCAAGGTTGCTGTGGTTATACCGTCAGAACTGGAAGAAAAAATGAAAAATAACACGGAGCTTGCACAAAAAGTAATGGAACGGGTGGATAGTTTTTTATTAACTAATTCTACTCCCGGTGAGAACGAAGGTTTTCTGATGACATTTGATGAAAACGGAGAAATTAACCATGCATGTGTGGTGGGAGAACTGAAATTTACTGTTTCATCATCAGAATTTGTTGAAGCTCGCAGAGCAAGGGAAGCAAAACACGCAGAATATGAAAGGCTGGCGGAGGAAGCTGCCTTGAAACGCAGGCTGATGGAGCAGGAAGCAGACGATAGATATTATAAGGACAGCATAACAAAAAAGGCAGTTTCGATTGGTGCATATGAGGCGGCGAGTATTTTGAATTAACTGCTCGGACTTATTGCAAGGGAGCGGATTCAGCCCTGAATGACAGAAGGGCTGTGATACAAATATGTTTTGGAAAGGGAGGACTCAATATGAGCATTTTAGGAGTAAATGGCGCTTTGGCGGGTGCATATCAGTACGCAAATCGAACACAAAAAACAGGCACAAACAGGACGGGGTTTATGGAGCAGTTGCAGAAAACAGGAGAAATGGCGGACACATCAAAAGTGGATGCTTACACAGAATATCTACGATCAAAGTATGGCAATGTAAGAATCCAGAGTATTGGGAAAGACCAGAAAAGCCTTGACAGGGCGGGAAAGAGCATGAGCGGCAGTGATGTTGTGATCGCCCCGAACATTCTGGAGCAGATGGCGAATGACCCGGAAAAGGCGGCTTATTATGAGGGAAAGATAGATGACTTCTTTGAGGCCACGCCGAGATTGAAGGCATCCTTTGCTACGCAGGGGCTTGATTACCAGCCGTGCGGGGTAGTCGTCCATGAGGATGGGAGCGTCACTTATATAGGCGGATGCGGCGATTCCCCGGAGCGTGTGGCGGAGGTGAATGCAATCAATAAGGCAAAGCGGGAGAAGGAAGCTGCACAGAGGAAAGCAAGTATGGAGCGCAGCCAGGAGGCGGCGGAAGAACGGAAACAGCAGATGGAAATAGCTTATAGAAAGCAGAACATTATGGAAGCGGCGGGCATTTTGAAGTAAGAAAGATCATGTCCGGACTTAGTTTTTGAAAAGCCTGCAGAACCAGAGCAGCCTTTCCAATTCATGGATCAGCGCGAACATAAATCGCTTTATGAAATGGCTGGCGGTCTGAGGCAGCGAAGGGAGTGTTTGGTAGGGGAAGTTAGGCGTTATATTTATCTCCAGCGTTCCGGCAGATTAAGTGATGTCCCTCATATCAGCAGGATCCGGAAAGAATATATGGGATGCGGCACTACAGCAAAAAAAGAATCCTTTGGGGATTCTTTTTTGCTGTATTCAAAGGAGAAAATCCGGAAATTCCTTACTGTAAAAAAGAGGCAACGATCTCACTGACCAGCTTTCCGTCAGCCTTTCCCTTCACTTTCGGCATTAACTCTTTCATGATCCGGCCCTTGTCCTTTGCGGTGGGAATATCGATTCCAAGGTCGGAGAGTACATTCTGGATGACAGATTTGATTTCCTCCGTATCCATCATCTTCGGCGCGTATTCCTCCAATACGGAGAGACGCTTCGTACATTCTTCGATGATATCCGTGCGGTCAGCAGGTGTGGTATCCAGTGTTTCCTTTGTCTGCTTGATCTCCTTTAAGATGACCTGTACCTCTTCCTCCTCGGTCAGATCGGCACGCTTATCGATGGCCTTGTTCTTCAATGCGGTCAGAAGAGCGGACAATGTAGCCTTTCTTTCCTTTTCACCTGCCTTCATGGCGGTGACCATATCTTTTCTTACTTCTTCAATCTTAGTCATAATCATATCCTCCTTCATTCAGCGGTTGATGCCCGACTGCAGCTCTTCCGCCCAGGACTGCAGGCTGTAGGTGTGTCCGTCGAACAGCTTCAAGATCACACCTGTGGGATTGTCCTCATTTGCAAATGCATTTGCCTCATCCGTATCCACATGCATGGCAAGGGCAAAGGAAGGGCTGACGCGGACCACCACGTCCGAAAATATAAGTGAACGTTCGTAGCTTGTCGTGATGACGAATACAATGTCATTATCCTTCACATGGGCACGTATGGCATCAATGGGTGTCATGTGGATATGACGCTTTGCTACGATGACCCCTTCGGTCAGCTCCACACTTCCGCAGGGACCGATCAGGGTACATCCCGGGGTGCCGATGATATCGCCGGACTGGCGGATCACGCTGGGAATTCCCAGCCTTCGGTTATCGGTTACAGACACTTCTACTTGGGTTTTGGAACGGCAGGGGCCAAGGACAATGACATTTTCAAAGCTCCCTTTCGGCCCGACGACCGTGAGCCGCTCCTGGCATGCATATTGCCCGGGCTGACTCAATTCCTTGACATAGGTAAGCTCGGCTCCGGAGCCAAACAGTGTCTCAAAATCCTCCTGCGATAAATGAATGTGGCGTGCGGAAGTCTCAATGGGTATTGCCAGACTCATAAAAATCTCTCCATCCTCTGTGCTTTTTTGCTCTTCTGATTTTAACAGAATAAAGCACGGTTTTCAAGGTATAAAATTACAATCTGGCACACAGGGTATTTTTATGCTACTGTTCACACGGTGTCGTGCACTTGCTGCACGGTATCCGACCAATACAGTGATGGGGCGGCATCTGGCTCATCATCTTCAGGCGACTTCTCAATGGGCTGGATGCCGTAACTGTGAGCACCCGGTCAGGGTGTGAACAGTTACTTTTTAGGGATGAATCATTCACGGGGAATAGCTGTTTATACAAAAGTATATATCGTAGGAATGGGAGCTGGAAAATAATAGGTAAAATTTTGTGCTTTATCCCCAAAAACTAGTGAGTTATCCCAACCTGTAGATTTTCAAAAGAAAGATGTGTTATAGTGAATCGTAACTCTTGAACAAAAAAGTGCTGTTTCAGAAAATAAGGAGGCTTTATATCATATGGTACCGGAAGAAATGAAAACGTTCAAGACTGCTGTTTTTGGCGGTTATCAGAAAGCCGATGTGGAACAGTATATTAATAATCTGAAAGAGGAAAAAAGAGTAGATGCCGAGGCGTTTTCCAAAAAGTTGGACAACAAAGACAGTGAACTGGAGTCACTCGGCCGGAAACTGAAAGATAAGGATAGTGCGCTGGAGGAACTCAGCCGAAAGCTGGAAGGAAAGGATATCGCACTGGAGGAGTTTAGACAAAATCTGAATAAAAAGGACAGTGCGCTGGAGGAACTCAGCCGAAAGCTGGAAGGAAAGGATATCGCACTGGAGGAGTTTAGACAAAATCTGAATAAAAAGGACAGTGCGCTGGAGGAACTCAGCCGAAAGCTGGAGGGAAAGGACAGCGCACTGGAAGAACTGAACCGAAAACTGGAAGAACGGGACTGCCTGTATCAAGAACGGCAGGATCAGGTAAAGGAATACGAGCAGCGCGCCGCTGTCCTTTGCAGTGTGCTGGAGGACGCCCGAATCCGTGCGGACCAGGTAGTGAATGAGGCATATGAAAAGGCAGATCATGTGACGCAGCAGACAGAAGAAGACATTCTTCAGCGTAAAAGAACGGCGGAGATCGCATTTCAGAACGAATTTTCCCAGAATATGCAGAGGCTGATGACTCTGAAGATGAAAATGAATGATTATCTGGATTATCTGGAAGAGATGCAAAAGGGAATTGGGGCGATGCATGACAGCATCAGAGAAGCAGCCATGGCGATTCCGACGGATATGTGCAATCTAAAGATGCTGACGGAAAAGTGTGCGGAAGAAGCCGCTTCTCCGGAAAGTATGGATGAGGAAGAAGCGCTCGATGTTGTGGCGGTGGACGTAAAGGAGAATCAGGAATGAAGCTGAAAACCCTCTTTCTGGTATGTCTTGCCATCTGCCTGGGTACGGCCGGATGCGGCCTTGGGCAGACGGCGGAAGGGTGTCCCGGAGGATTATTTTCGTGGGACATAGACGTGCTGACAGACAGAGACAGGGATCAGCTTTTTTCAGTCATGGATCGGGAACGATTGCAGGAATTGTATCAGCATATTCCGGGAGAGACTGAGTTTGATACTGTCAGGGCATTTCTTGAAGAGGCAAAAGCGCATGAGATAGAAGTGTACTACCTTACAGGCGATCCGTCATGGGGACTGGATGAAAACGGGACCAGGCTCAGAGAAGAGATTCGGAAAGTAGAAAGCATGAACAGACAACTGGAAAAATCCACGGCTTTTCGGGGGATCATGGCAGATGTGGAGCCCTATCTGACAGAGGGATGGGAAGAAAAACCGGTCGAAATTATGAAGCAATATGTTGCCTCTATGAAAGCCGCATGGAAGGAAGCGGATCAGGCGGGTCTCAAACTCATTGCATGTATTCCGTATTCCTATGATACGGAGGGCTTTACGGAAGAGCTTGAGCAGTTGATTCATGAGGGCTGCCACGGGATTGCCATAATGAATTACTATAAAGGGAAAGAATGGGCGCACCTGAAAACGGAATTTGAACTGGCAGAAAAATACGGGAAATCAATCATGAATATCTATGAGCTGCAGCAGCCGGGCATCTATGGATTAGAGGAGAAGAACACTTATTATAAGGAAGGAATGCCTGGCATCCGGAAAAGCTATAAGGAGTTGATAAAAGAAGCAGGTACAGGAAGGATCGGACTGGGAATCCATAACTACAAGGCATTGTTGGAGGTGACTGAGAATTGAACGAGGTACTTCGGCAGGAAAAAAAGTTTCTTCTCAGTCTGGATCAGATGTATCGATATAGTCATGAGCTTGGAAAGGTTATGATGGAGGATCCGAATAACGGTGAAGAAGGATACCGAATCCGGTCATTATATTATGATACGTTGGAGGACCAGGATTTTGAAGACAAAGAGGACGGAATCGAGCTCAGGCGAAAGATCCGCCTCAGATGTTATGATCCCGGAAATGATTTTGCGGTATTGGAGATGAAACAGAAGCAGGGGGTCTTACAGAAGAAGCGCTCCCTGAGGATGAAACGTGAAGATGCGGCTGCTCTTATCCAAAGAAATTATGGAGTACTTTTGAAATATAAAGAACCATTTGCGGCCGAATGTTTTGGCTTGATGTCGGGACAGTGTTACATTCCGCGCACGGTCGTAGAATATAAAAGAAAGGCGTTTATCGCAAAAGAAAATAAGATCAGAATTACCTTTGATCACCATATCATTGGAACAGAGAGCCATTATGATATTTTTGACGGGAGGCTGCTTCAAAATCCCGTCATGAATCCATATCTGGCTGTCATGGAAGTAAAGTACAATGGTTTTTTGCTGAGTTATTTAAAGGACATGCTGCGTGAATGTAATAAAAGTGAATTGTCCGTGAGCAAGTACTGCATGGGGAGAAGTATCAGCAAGCATTATACGTATTAGAAGGGGACTGCTATGAAAGAGTATTTGTACACGATGCTCGAGGCAGGAGGTACTTTAAGCACACAAGATATCGTACTTCATATTCTGGCATCCGCAATTTTCAGCATTGCGATCTATTTATCCTATTGGTATACTCATTCCGGAACCGCCTACAGCAAGAAATTTAATGTTTCGCTGGTGACACTTACGATATTGACAGGAACCGTTATGACCGTGATCGGCAATAATATCGCGCTTTCACTCGGTATGGTCGGTGCCTTATCCATTGTGCGTTTCCGTACGGCAATTAAAGATTCACGTGACACAACTTACATATTCTGGTCGATCATCATAGGTATCTGCTGCGGTGTGGGGGACTACATGGTAGCCGGCGTAGGAACCATTGTTGTGTTTTTCGTACTGCTTCTTCTGGGGCGCGTGCGCAATGAAAACAGGATTCTTCTGATCATCCGCGCAAACCGGAGCAAAACCCTGGGAATTAAAAGAATTGTATTTGAATACTACGGAAGCAAGAGCCTTTTAAAGGTAGAAAATACCACGCCCAATACGGTCGAATTGATTTATGAAATGTCTCGAAAGACTTATCAGGCGGCTTATAAAAAGACAAAGAGTATCGTAGATACGCTCCATGATCTGGGCGATATTGAGTATGTCAATGTTGTAACGCAAAGTGATGAAATAAGTGGGTGACAAGATGAGGCAAAGCCGGATCAGGTATATATTTGTTATGGCAGGGGTCGTTATGTTCTCCTGCCTTTTTGGAATTCTGGAAAGTCACGGAGGCGTGGCGCGTTATCATCAGCACCGGGAAGAGCCTGCCGAATCGGAACTGGGGAAATGTGAGGTGTGCGGCGGAAGCGACACACTTTGTACGCATCTTCCGATCATCTGTATTGATACCGGCGGAAAAAAAGTGCCGGGAGCCGCCATACCGGATGAGAATGGGAATCTGGCGGCCTATGAACGGTCCGATCAGGGAGAGACGGAAATTCCCGTAAAAATTCAGATTATCGACGGAAAAAACAGATGGAATCATCCTACAGATGCTGCCGATACGACGGCAACTGCCATGTTCCGCATCCGGGGAAATTCTTCCAGGTATTTCGCCAAACGTAATTACCGCCTCAAGCTGGTGTCAGAAGAGGCTCCGCTGACAGAAGAAGCTCTGCTGATAAAAGTAGAAAAATCGCTTCTGGGTATGGCAAAAGGGAGCGAGTGGTCATTACACGGGCCATTCCTGGATAAGACACTGATGCGGAATTATATGTGGATGAATCTATCGGCGGAAGTGATGGGATATGCCCCTGAGGTGCGTTTTTGTGAGGTTCTGATTGACAAAGAATATAAGGGTGTCTATGTATTGATGGAAATGATCAGGGAAGGGGAAGGGCGGATTGACCTGACCGATTATAATGATGGGGATGCGGTGTTCAGCTATATGGTACGTATTGAACCTCAGAAAGAGCTGCAGGGCGAGGCGAAAAATCAAAAGACAATTGACAACTTCTGCTTTTATACCATGCGTATGGAAATCAATTCGCAGATGGAAATCCTCTATCCCGGAGCCTCTCATCTGACGGAGCAGGTAAAGCAGTATGTAGAGGCAGACTTAAGCGAGACGGAACGAAGACTCTATTCACGGGAAATGGCAGAAAATCCGGACAGCTGCTGGGATTATCTGGATATGGAATCCTTTGCGGATTATTATATTCTTCAGGAATATCTGGCAATTAATGATATGTTCTATGCTTCTACCTATTTCTATAAGGATGTGCGCGGAAAGCTGCATATCGGCCCTGTATGGGACTATAACAATGCATGGGACAACTTCCTCAGGACGATGCCGGAATCTGAATTTTTGCTGGATCAAAAAGGATGGTACGGCCAGCTCATGAAGAGCCGGAAGTTTGTGGACTATGTAACGGCTCGCTATAAAAGCCTCCGCAGAGGGCTCCTGTCCGAAGAAAATATCGAAACATACGCCCGCGATGTGGAAATGTGGCTTGGAAGTGCCGTTGACAGAAATTTTGAAGTATGGGGCTACACCTTCGACGCAGACCGGCTGACGGTCTATGAAAGACAGAGGGCAAATGCCGGAGAACATCTGTCCATAGAGGAACTAAACCCTTCCGGCTATGAAGAAGCCATGGATCAGATGCTCGATTATGCCCGTGTCCGCGGACGATGGCTGGATCGAAATATGGATGCGCTATATCAATATTGTCATCCATCTAAAAACGCGAATAATATGTTTGATTAGGAGAGCCGGATGAAACGCTTTTTGATTGCTGTTATAGCCGGGGCGGCACTGCTGCTTGGAATCTATTTTATGATATATTATCTGGGTTTTTATATCCCTTCGAATCCTTCGGGGGAAATAGATATCCCATTCAAGACCCGGGGGAAGGAACTGGTAATAAGAGAAACAGATGGTGAATATGCCCCGTTTTTTATGAAGGGCGTGGAAGTCTCTGCCAGCATGCCCGGACATTATGCCACAGAGTTCTATGCGGATGAGAACGATTATCTGCGCTGGTTCCGTCAGATTCAGGAGATGGGGGCCAATACCGTGAAGGCGGCGAGAATCATGGATGATGAATTTTACAATGCACTTTATTACTATAATACCGAACATGGCACTCCTTTGTATCTGCTCCAGGGAATCGCCGTGTCAGACGAGGCCAATTACGGGACGGCAGACGGGTACCATAAAAAGTATCTGGGTCAGATCCTGGAAGACGGAAAAGCGCTTGTAGATATTATTCATGGACGAAAGGCGATACCGCTGGGAGAACTGGGAGGAAGCGGGGCTTATCACAAAGATATCTCCCGGTGGGTCATCGGATATGTAGTCGGAAATCACTGGAATCCGGATGCCGTGGCCTATACGGATCACAAGATACCGCACAGGGGAGGATATAGCGGGACTTATATTTCTTCCAATGCGGAGGCAACCGCATTTGAGGCCATGCTTGCTCAGGTCATGGACGGAATCGTATCCTATGAAAACGAGAAATACGATTGCATGCGTCCGATCGGTTTTGTCAGCAATCCGGAAAATGATTTCCTGGAATATGACGAGAATTACGCTTTGCAATTAAGAAAATACAGCAGCGTAGATATGGAACACCTTACGGTATCCGGCGAAATGAAGGCAGGCATTTTTGCTGCTTACCAGTTATTTGACTATTGCAGAGATTTTTCAGAATATCTGTCGTCAGCTCAGAAAACAGCGCTGGGAGAGAAGCTCAACGGTCTGAACCGAACTTCATCCTATGATGGATATATACAGCTTTTATCCCGGTATCACACGATGCCGGTGCTGATCACAGAGTATGGCTTTTCTTCTGCCAGAGGCGCGGTAAAAATCGGAGAGGAGCCTGACGACGAAAAAACACAGGGGAAGCGGCTGACGGAGGTATATCGGGATGCCCGGAAGTATGGCTGCATCGGAGTGTGTATTTCATCCTGGCAGGATATATGGGAGCGGAGAACCTGGAATACTTCCTTCGCAGTGAACCAGGATCACCGTAATCTGTGGCACGATATTCAGACAGACGGCCAGAATTACGGGCTGATGGAATTTGCGCCCGGGAAAGAGGTTCCTGTCTGTACCATTGACGGCGATCCGGGAGAATGGACCGAAGAAGACAGGGTTCTTGCGGAGGATGGCGTAACACTGTACGTCCGCTATGATCAGGAGGGAATCTATCTGTTGCTGAAGGGGGAAAAGCTCTCGAAGGATTCCGTACTGTATGTTCCCATTGATATCTGCGGGGATGTGGGAAGCCAGGAATGTGCGGACCCGAAACTGACCTTTGACCGCAGAGCAGATTTTTTGCTCTGTCTGAATGGGCCAAAGAACACGAAGCTTTTGGTACAGGACCGTTATCAGGCAGTCCGGGAGCGGTTTGAATTCGAGATTGATGGGCGGAATTCTTATACCAGTTATCCGGACAAGGACAGTACGGAATTCACCGTGGTACAGATGGCGCTGGAAAATCATGTGCTTCTTGAGAATTTCAGAAGCATGGATCCTCTGGAAAGAAGAAGTCAAACGTCTCTTGGGCTATGGGATACCGGGAATCTTCTCTGCGGAAGTGAAGACAGCAAAAGCAGAGACTACTCTTCATTGGCAGATTTTTATTTTGGCGATGACTGTGTGGAGCTGCGGATTCCCTGGCTGCTTTTGAATGTAGGAGATCCGACGGTGATGGCAGCTCATAAGGACTATTATGAAAATTATGGTGTAGAGCATGAGGAATTTCAAGCAATCTGGCTGGGGATTGCGGCAGAAGGACATGCGGAGATGAAAGCATTTCGTGTAAAGGGAACCGGAAGGAAACCAGAAGTCCATGAGCGGCTGAAGGATTCGTATTATGTGATACGAGAAGAATGGAAAAGAGAGGATATCAGTGATGTTTCTAATTCATAAAATAATCTATCTGTACCTGTTTGTATGTGTCACTCTTCTGATCTTTAATATTCTTTATATCCTTCGAAGTGACAGAGACAAGCGGCGCAGTGAAGCACGAACCCGCAGATGGAAGGAAGAATTGGATCATACGGCCGTATATATGCGGGAACGGGCTGCAGTACAGGGGTCGCATCTGAAACTGGTTGTCCGGCAGCTCCGAAATACGGAAGAACTGATCGCATATTATAATGCTCTGTTTTCGGGGCAATGCGCTTTGAATGAAGAGGAATTGAACATTTATTTTTCAGCCTGCCGCAGTATTTTTCCGGAACTGGCAATGTTATATCAAAAAAGAAATTCTATGGAACGGGCTTTTTTTGCATATGTCGTATCTGTTTGCTTTCAGTATGGAGATAATTTTCCAGATCAGACATCGGAAATCCTTTTGTCTTATCTTGAAGATTCGACCATATATTGCCGGGAACGTGTGCTGGAAGCATTATATTCCATCGGGGATTCTCAGGCGGTGGAGCAGGCTTTTGAGTATATCAGCGCTAAGGAGTGGTATCATAATTCCAGATTGATTTCTGACGGCCTGCAGAAGTTCCGCGGAGATAAAAGGGAACTGGTTCTGCGGCTGTGGAAGCATTACGGCGAATGGGAGGAGGAAGTGATGATCGGCGTGCTGCAATTCGCGACGAATGTATCTGGTTCATTCCGAAAGGAATTTTACCAAGAACTTACCGATCCCAATGTGCCTTCCGAAATCCGTCTTGCACTGATGCGTTATTTTCGCAGATATCCGGATCAGAAATCAGAAGAATATCTGATAAAACTTTTGTGCCGCCGCGGAAAGGAATCCGACGCATTTTCGATTGTGGCCGCATCGGCTCTAAGCTCTTTCCCCTCGGAGAATGTGAAAGCCGCACTGAAGAAAGCGATACATGATCAGAACTGGTATGTACGCAGAAACGCTGCGATGTCGCTTCAAAGGATCGGTATTACGAAGCAGGACGAAGAAGAAATTCGAGAGAGCAGAGACCGATATGCATGTGAAATGTTAGACTATATTGTTGGAAAAGAGTTACCGTTGACGGCTGGTTAGGAACTGTGAAACGCAATGGAAAGGAAACGTTGGCAAGTATATGATGGATAAGATGGAAATTTTTTTGAAGTCTGTAGCCGCATTCTACATTTTTTATTTATTGATTTATGCATCCTATCTCTTTTTGTCGGTGGCAACAGGTGCTTTCCGGCTTTATCAGCGGGAACGGATGCTGCGGATCAAAAATGAACTGAAGCATGAATTTTATTTTCCTGTATCTATACTGGTGCCGGCATACAATGAAGAGGTAACCATTTTTGAAAGTGTCAGTTCCCTTTTGGAGCTGGATTACAGACTGTACGAAGTAATTGTTGTAGACGACGGTTCGAAAGACCGTACTTCCAGGGTGCTGATCGACTCTTTTCAGATGAAACAGGTGAACCGTCCGATCCGGCAGACCATTGCCTGCCAGGAAGCGGAAGCTGTCTATGAGACAAAAGTGGGCCAAATATCGCTGACACTGATCCGCAAGAAAAATGGCGGAAAGGGAGATGCGCTGAATATGGGAATCAATGCTTCTCAATATCCTTATTTTATATGTATTGACGCGGACTCTCTGCTGCAGGCGGATTCCCTGGAGCGAATCGTGCAGCCGGTGATGGAGGATGACAGTGTGGTAGCCGTGGGCGGCATGGTCTGTATCGCACAGTGCATTCAAAAGAAAGAGAAAAAGACAGAGTATCATCTGCCGTGGAACCTGCTTCTGGGTATGCAGGTCATGGAGTATGAACGTTCTTTTCTGGCCTCCAGAATCCTGATGGACGGGTTTAACGGGAATCTGATTATCTCAGGTGCATTCGGGCTTTTTAAAAAGGAGATTGTGGTTGCTGTCGGGGGTTATGATTCTCGGACATTGGGGGAAGATATGGAACTGGTCATGAAAATGCATACATTCTGCAGGAGCAATCACATACGTTATTCCATCCGCTATGAGCCAGGCGCCGTGTGCTGGAGTCAGGCTCCGGGGTCGCTTAATGACCTGAGGAAGCAGCGGAGAAGATGGCATCTGGGCCTGTTCCAGAGCCTGGCCAAGTATAAGTATATGTTTATGAATCCACATTTTGGATGGACAGGATGTGTTTCTTATTTTTATTATTTGATGTATGAACTGCTGTCACCGTTCGTTGAATTGTTCGGGCTTTTCGTGACAATTCTGGCAGGCATAACAGGATATCTGAACATCCCGTTCATGGTCGGTTTTTATGTATTGTATGTGTCATATGGCGCGATCCTCACTATTACCGCCTTTTTTCAGCAGATCTATACGCAGGGAATGACGGTAACCAGGTTCGACATGATAAAGGCAGTCCTTCTGTGTTTTGTGGAGAATATATTCTTTCACTTCTTCCTGACTTTTGTACGGTCCACGGCATTTGTAGGATACAGGCGGAATAAATTGCAGTGGGGACAGATCAAGAGAGAAAAATATCAGCAGCAGACTTGATTAGGAGGTTTTTCAATGGAACATGTCATAACAATGAATAAGATTGCATGTATCCGCAGTCATTTTCCGGAAAAATTCGGGATACCGAGACAGGGCGGGCTGGCGGATACCAGGGAAGAGATTGTGTTTGAACCGGAGTACAGGGCGGTGGAGGCATTCCGGGGATTGGAGGAGTATTCTCATATCTGGCTGATCTGGGAGTTTTCCGGAGTTTCTGCCGGTAAGTGGTCTCCTACGGTACGTCCGCCTCGTCTGGGCGGAAATGTCCGCAAAGGTGTGTTCGCCACCCGCTCTCCGTTCCGGCCGAATGCTGTCGGACTTTCTTGCGTCAGGCTGGAAAAAGTGGAGCTGAATACACCGGACGGGCCGGTACTGCATGTGATGGGAGCGGATCTGATGGACGGAACACCGATTCTGGATATTAAGCCATATCTGCCCTATGTGGACAGCCATCCGGAGGCAACAGGAGGTTTTGCGGAAGAGGTAAAGGGGTATCGGCTGGAAATCGATTTTCCGGAGGAGTGGAAAGCCTGTGTGACGGAAGAAGAGTGCCGTGTATTGACACAGCTTCTTCCACAGGATCCAAGGCCGTCATACCAGCAGGATCCGGCGAGAGTGTATGGAATGCGGTATGCAGGGCTGGAAGTGAAATTCACCGTCGATGAAAGAAAGGTCCATATCGTAAAGATCATCCGGGAAACTGAGCAAAGTCTGATGCTACAGAAAAAAATCTGCAAGGAAGGTGACGGCCGGGATTGTGATTACGGACAATACGGTAGTAAATGAAAAAATCTCGGACGCATAGGTATAATTTCGTCCAAAACGGATGGACATGATCGTCAGTGTGGTCGCAGTCGGACATGCGGATGCGACCAGCATGGTATAGGCCACCTTCTGGTCAATAGGGAGCAGGATCAGGAATGCCAGTACCGCAAGAGGCACGAGGAACAGCTTCAAAAAGCTGATCCAGTAAATGCGGATATGGGAAAAAATTTTTTTCAGATCTGCCTGGGCAACGGAGAGCCCGGCAATGAACATGGCAAGCGGTGTGTTCATATCAGCAATATACTGCATCGAGTCCAGTACCGGTGCGGGGAGCCGGAATTGGAGAAAGAACAGGAGTACTCCGACAAAGGTGCATACCACGATCGGAGTAAGCAGCCCTTCTTTCAGTTTTTTTAAAGATAATTTTCCCTCCAACAATGCCAGCCCGTGTGTCCAGGAGAGAACATTGAAGACCGTCATATAGGCTGTCAGAAAAAAGACTCCCTCCGCGCCGAGAATACTGTTGACGAGAGGAATTCCGATAAAACCGCAGTTGGAGTAGACTACGGCAAAGCGGTCAATCGCAAAATCCGGATTGTTTTTTTCGCGGACAAGAAAGTGCGCGATCACAATGGCAATGATATGCGCTGCAGTCGCTGTGACAAATGCCGCCAGCAGTCCCTGCACCAGAAGAGGATCGTAATCTCTCTGGAAGACCGTAATGATCAGGCAGGGATTTACAATGGTGATCAGAAGGCTGGAAAAGTTCCGGTTCCCCTCCTGGTTCAAAATCTTCAATCGGTAGCAGATAAACGCAAGAATCATAATAATCAGCATCTTCACGAGCTGATTAAAGATAAGTATAAACATAGGATGAATCCTTTCTTTGATGACGAATACGATGTCATTGTCCTTTTTCTATTTGGTGTAATTTGTGCATTTTTGATTTTAACAGAATGAGGCATGGTTTTCAAGGTATAAAATCCCTTTATTTACAGATAATACTACCACGAGGTTTTAGATAAATGGAGGGATTTCATATGAAGGCTACAGGAATTGTAAGAAGAATAGATGATTTAGGCAGAGTTGTAATTCCAAAGGAGATCAGGAGGACGCTTCGGATCCGTGAAGGCGATCCGCTGGAAATATTTACGGACCGTGAGGGAGAAGTGATTCTGAAAAAATATTCTCCTATCGGGGAGCTCAGCGCCCTGGCAAAGCAGTATTCGGAAAGCCTGGCGCAGACAATGAACTGCACGGTGTGTATTACGGATACGGATCAGATCGTGGCGGCGGCAGGAAATGGAAAGAAAGAGCTGCAGGATAAGTATATCAGCAAAGATCTGGAAAAGGTGATCCAGCAGAGGGAGCACATCCTTGCAAAATCGGACAGCAATAAATTTATCCGCATCGCGGACGGCGATGTGGATTACCAGGAAGAGGCAGTGTGCCCGATCCTGTGCGAGGGGGATGTGATCGGTTCCGTGGTTTTTCTGAACCGGGATGAAAAGAAAAAATTAGGTGAGACGGAACAGAAGGTCGCAATGAGCGCGGCGGGCTTTCTGGGCCGGCAGATGGAGCAATGATCCGTGTGATACAAAAGAACTGCTGACGGCGGGCTTTTATGGGACGGATTCTTTACAGGTCACGCCTGGGTCAGGGGGTGACCTGTAAGACCTTGCCCCGGAAGGTCATATTTTTCTCAAGACAATCATAGACTTTACCAGTAGATACCGGTAAAGGTGGAATGGGAGGAGAATGTATGGATAAAAAAAAGAAGGGGCAGGAGATTGAAAATGCAGTGATCTGGATGTTGAAAGCATTGTTGTGCGCTTACATAATCAGCGGCCTCCTGCTGCTGTTTCTGACGTTTTTGCTTTATAAATTCAACATCGACGAAGGCAAAGTGGCGGCCGGAATTATCATGATCTATGTGGCCTCCACATTTGCGGGCGGATTTATGATCGGAAAATTGTCAGGAAACCGGAAATTTTTATGGGGACTGACCTGCGGTATCCTTTATTTTGCATTGCTTCTGCTGGTGTCCCTGGGAGTCTATCGCTCTCTGCAGGGGAACGGGACACATGTCATGACCACGTTTCTGCTCTGCGCAGGAGGCGGAATGCTGGGCGGAATGCTGTCATAGTGATTGGAATCCGAGCTGAGGCTGCCTCCGGGCTGACCTCAAAAATCCGGCAAATGTGCCGTCGGCCCGATTTGCCGGATACTTTGCAGGCAAAAAATACGGATCAGTTGTGATAAACAGCTTTTCCGTATTTTTTTGTTGACTTTAATTTAGTAAACTGCTAATATAAGAAAGTGCTGTGCAGCGTGAGTATGCACAGAAAGAAAAACGATACGATAAGGAGAAAATGAGAATGAAAAAGTTTGTTACCATGATGTTAACGGCGCTGATGGTGTGTTCTCTGGCAGCATGCGGCAATTCCGAAGGCAATACGGGGGGTTCTGAGGATCAGGCATCTGACAGTGCTGCCGGCAGTCAGGAGAGCGGGGACGACAGTTCTGAGGATTCATCCGGGGAAGCCGCAGAAAGCGACCAGGAGTATGTAAAGGACAAGGGTACGCTGGTCGTAGGAATCACAGATTTTGAGCCTATGGACTATAAGGATGAGAACGGCGACTGGATCGGCTTTGACGCGGATATGGCGAAAGCATTTGCGGAAAATCTGGGCGTTGAGGTGGAATTTGTAGAGATCGACTGGGATAACAAGATCATGGAGCTGGAAGGCAAGACGATTGACTGTGTATGGAACGGCATGACACTTACCAGTGAAGTGACCAGTGCGATGGAATGCTCCGATGCCTACTGCAACAATGCGCAGATCGTCATCGTGCCGGCGGATGTGGCAGACAAGTATCAGGATAAGGACAGTTTAAAGGATCTGTCTTTCGCGGTAGAGGCGGGAAGCGCCGGGGAAGAACAGGTGAGTGAGCTGGAACTGAATTATACGTCCGTAAAGGCTCAGTCCGACGCATTGATGGAAGTTGCTTCCGGCACCTCGGACGCGGCTGTCATTGATTCTCTGATGGCGGCGGCCATGGTAGGAGAAGGAACCGGTTATGCGGATCTGACCTATACGGTCGGACTGAACAGCGAAGAATATGGTGTTGGTTTCCGGAAAGGCTCTGACCTTGCGGCTGCGCTCAATGATTTCTTTGCGGAAAGCTATGCGGACGGCAGTATGATGGAAATTGCCAAGACCTATGGAGTGGATGCTGCGATCGTGGAGCAGTAGTCCGTAAATCAGGGAGAGCGGACGGTCCGTTCTCTCTTTTCTTCTGTATTTTTGTCTACCAAAAATTGAGAAAGCAGGAAAAGTACATGGAATTGATTATAGAACAGATGCCGATAGTCATCCGCGCGCTGAATGTCGGTTTTATACAGACTCTGAAGCTGTTTTTTGTGACTTTGATCGGCGCGTTCCCTTTGGGGCTTGTGATTGCCTTTGGCTCGATGTCCCGCTTCAGGCCATTGAGCTTTATCACAAAGATTTTTGTGTGGATCATACGCGGTACTCCTCTGATGATCCAGTTACTGATCATTTATTATTTCCCGGGCCTTGTGCTGCATAATCCGATCTGGGGAGGCGGCGAGGGCGGACGTTTCCTGGCGGCCGCCGTATCCTTTATTGTCAACTATGCCTGCTACTTTTCGGAGATCTACCGGGGAGGCATCCAGGGAGTTCCCGTGGGGCAGGAGGAGGCAGGGCTTGTGCTTGGAATGACAAAGAGCCAGATCTTTTTCAAGATTACATTACTGCAGATGATCAAACGGGTGGTCCCCCCGATGTCCAATGAGATCATTACACTGGTCAAGGATACCTCCCTGGCGCGTATCATCGCGCTGCAGGAGATCATCTGGGCAGGACAGGCTTTCATGAAAGGATCACAGGGGATTTCCGGCGCGATCTGGCCGTTGTTCTTTACGGCAGTATATTATCTGATCTGGAACGGGATCCTGACGGTGCTGCTTGGCCGGCTGGAAAAGAAACTGGATTACTTCAGATAGAAAGGAGAGAGACGATGCCGATTTTAGAAGCAGAACATATATGTAAATCATTTGAGCGCACGGAAGTACTTAAGGATATCAGTTTTTCTCTCGAAAAGGGACAGGTGGTCTCTATCATCGGTTCTTCCGGAAGCGGAAAGACAACACTGCTCAGATGTCTGAATTTTCTGGAGCGGCCGGATAAGGGGATTCTGCGAGTCAACGGAGAGGTTCTGTTTGATGCGGGAAATGCCCTCACCATGCAGGAATCGGAGATCCGCAGAAAGCGTCTTCACTTCGGCCTGGTATTCCAGTCCTTTAACCTGTTTCCGCAGTATACGGCAATGGAAAATGTGATGCTTGCGAAAGAACTTCTGGCGAAGGAAAGGCCGGATTATAAGGCGAAAAAGAAGGAGATCCATGAGGAGATCGAAGCGCAGGCAAAGTCCCTGCTGGAGCAGATGGGGCTTTCTGACCGGAGAAATAATTATCCGCACCAGCTCTCCGGCGGCCAGTGCCAGCGTGTGGCCATAGCCCGGGCACTCGCACTGCAGCCGGATATCCTCTGCTTTGACGAACCAACCTCCGCCCTGGATCCGGAGCTGACGGGCGAGGTCTTAAGGGTGATCAAAGAGCTGGCGGAGAAGAATACTACCATGATCATCGTGACCCATGAGATGGCATTTGCCAGAGATGTGGCGGATCAGGTGATCTTCATGGATGAAGGATATATCCTGGAACAGGGAGACCCACAGCAGGTATTTGAAAATCCAAAGGAAGAACGTACGCGTCAGTTCCTGTCGCGTTTTACACAGGGATAGGGATTGGCCATAACTATTGATTTTCGGGTGATGTTGTATTATAATCGTCGTGGAGAAGGAGTGTTACAAATCACGGCCTGACCGACCGTGATCTGGTAACGAAGGAGTCGCTTTATGAGTGAATTTGAAAAAATATCAACAGGCCTTGGGGAAGAATGCGGTGTGTTCGGTGCCTATGATATGCAGGGGGGAGATGTGGCTGCCTCGGTATATTATGGGCTGTTTGCCTTGCAGCACAGAGGCCAGGAGAGCTGCGGGATCGCGGTGACCGATACGTATGGACAGCGCAGGGTCCTGTCAAAAAAGGGGCTTGGCCATGTGGATGACGTGTTTGACGAGAATGCCCTGCAGAGCTTAAAGGGGAATCTGGGAGTCGGGCATGTCAGGTATTCTACGGCCGGAGGCACCTGTGTGGAGAATGCCCAGCCCCTTGTCATCAATTATATAAAGGGAACCCTTGCGATTGCACATAACGGGAACCTGGTAAATGCGGTGGAACTGCGAAGAGAACTGGAATATACGGGAGCCATTTTCCAGACCACCATTGATTCGGAAGTGATCGCCTACCATATTGCCAGAGAACGTCTGAATGTGCGCAAGGCGGAGGATGCGGTAAAGAATGCCATGAAAAAGATCGAAGGAGCGTATGCGCTGGTGGTCAGCAGCCCCAGAAAGCTGATCGGGGCGCGGGATCCGAGGGGCTTAAGGCCTTTATGCATCGGAAAAAGGGACGATACCTGGTTCCTGGCATCCGAGAGCTGCGCCCTTGCGGCCATCGGCGCGGAGTTTGTCCGGGATGTGAGGCCGGGAGAGATTGTCAGCTTTACGAAGGACGGCGTCTCGTCAGATATGAGCATGGCGCTTCCGCCAAAAAAGCAGACGAGGTGCATTTTCGAGTATATTTATTTTGCACGGACAGACAGTACACTTGACGGGGTAAATGTCTATCATTCCAGGATCATCGCGGGGAGGGCACTGGCAGAATCCTACCCTGTGGATGCAGATCTGGTAGTAGGCGTGCCGGATTCCGGCCTGGTCGCGGCAAAGGGCTATTCGGAGCACTCCGGGATTCCTTATGGAATGGCATTCCATAAGAACAGCTATGTGGGCAGGACATTTATCAAACCAAAGCAGAGCGACCGGGAGTCCGGCGTAAAAATCAAACTGAACGTGATCCCGGAGGTCGTGAAGGGAAAACGGATCGTCATGGTAGATGATTCGATCGTACGTGGGACAACCTGCGCGAACATTATTAAAATGCTGAAAAAAGCAGGGGCGAAAGAGGTTCATGTGCGGATCAGTTCACCGCCGTTTTTGTATCCCTGTTATTTTGGAACGGATGTTCCGTCCGACGATCAGCTGATCGCCCATTCCCACACGACGGAGCAGATCCGGGTGATGATCGGGGCGGACTCTCTGGGATATATGGAGATTCCAAAGCTGAAGCAGATGGTGGGGGAGCTGGGATACTGTGACGCCTGCTTTACCGGCCATTATCCGATGAAGGTGCCGGATCATGATATCAGCCACGCGTTCGAATAGAAAGGAGGAATAAGATATGAGTACGGATCGTTATGTAAGCCCTCTCTCAGAGCGTTATGCCAGCAGGGAGATGCAGTACATTTTTTCCCCGGACAAAAAGTTCCGGACCTGGAGGCGGCTGTGGATCGCCCTTGCGGAGACAGAGAAGGAATTGGGGCTGAATATTACGGAGGAACAGATTGAGGAACTGAAGTCTCATGCGGATGATATCAATTATGAGGTGGCAAAGGAGCGGGAAAAGCTTGTCCGCCATGACGTGATGTCCCATGTGTACGCCTATGGGGTGCAGTGCCCGAAGGCAAAGGGAATCATCCATCTGGGGGCGACTTCCTGCTATGTGGGGGACAATACGGATATCATCGTCATGTCGGAGGCTTTGAAGCTGGTTCGGACAAAGTTGGTCAATGTGATCGCGGAGCTGGCAAAGTTCGCGGAGGAGCAGAAGGCTCAGCCGACCCTGGCATTTACCCATTTTCAGCCGGCACAGCCGACTACGGTGGGAAAACGGGCATGTCTGTGGCTGCAGGAGTTTGAGATGGATCTGGAAGATCTGGACTATGTGCTGGGAAGCTTGAAACTGCTGGGCAGCAAGGGAACGACCGGGACACAGGCAAGCTTTCTGGAACTGTTCGACGGAGATCAGGAGACCATTGACAGGATTGATCCAATGATCGCGGAGAAGATGGGCTTCCAGGCGTGTTATCCGGTATCCGGGCAGACCTACTCCAGAAAAACAGATACAAGAGTACTCAATGTGCTTGCCGGGATCGCCGCCAGCGCGCATAAGCTTTCCAATGATATTCGTCTGCTTCAGCATTTGAAGGAAGTGGAGGAACCCTTTGAGAAAACACAGATCGGTTCCTCTGCCATGGCATATAAGAGAAATCCCATGCGCAGTGAACGGATTGCCTCCCTGTCTCGCTATGTGATGATCGATGCCCTGAATCCGGCGGTCACCTCCGCCGCGCAGTGGTTCGAGCGGACGCTGGATGATTCGGCAAATAAGCGTCTGAGCGTGCCGGAAGGCTTTCTGGCCATTGACGGGATTCTGGATCTGTGCCTGAATGTGGTGGACGGCCTGGTGGTATATCCCAAGGTAATTGAGAAACGTCTGATGTCAGAGCTACCTTTTATGGCAACGGAAAATATCATGATGGACGCAGTGAAGGCCGGCGGGGACAGACAGGAGCTTCACGAGCGAATCCGGGAACTGTCTATGGAGGCAGGGCGGAATGTAAAGGAACGGGGAATGGACAATAATCTCCTGGAACTGATCGCAGAGGATCCCGCATTTAATCTTAGTCTGGAGGAGCTTGAGAAGACCATGGATCCGGCCAGATATGTCGGACGCGCAAAGGAACAGGTGGAGGCGTATCTGGAGAAGGTGATCCGTCCTCTTCTGGATGAGAACAAAGAGCTTCTTGGTGTGAAGGCTGAGATTCACGTGTAGCACAGCAAAGGAATGTTGCGCGCCTGCAATGGAACGTTGCAGATGATTGCCTCATTCCTTTTTTTTATTGTAAAATTTTAAGGAACTGTGAATCAGTTCATAAGTGGCGCATACAAAAGACGAAGAAAGGACAGGTAAACGAAAATGGAAGAGATTATGAGGGCGGGGTCCGGTGTCGGACGTCAGCTTTCGGTCTGCGCGGTGAAAAAGCTCCTGGTCAGTTTGCTGATTTTGGCTCTGACAGGAAATTCCGCGTTTCGGGAAATGGTGGATGAGTTTCTTCGGGCACCGGTCATTCCGGTGGCGGAGACAGGTGATCCTGTTTTTGCTGACAGCAAGACAGAAGAGGCGGTACTGAAAATGGACAAAACAGTCATGGCAGACAAAGAGAAGCTGACCTTGAAAAATCAGATTTCTGAAAATGAAGAGGGATGGAAGCGGCTGCTTACGGAGTTTTCCGTATCGGAGCCGACATTACGGATGCCGCATATGCCAGAGGAGCCGGGCGACGATCTGACAGAATCAGCAGTGGCGGAAGTCATAACAGAGCCTGTGATTCCGAGAATTGCAAAGGCAGATGATATCACAGCAGAAAACATACCAAATGAATCTATGAGTTTTGAGAATGTCGTTCCCGAAGTGGATTTCGTTCTGGACAAGAAACCGACCAGAGGTATGATAAACAATGAAATATCAGTTCCAAGTCCGGACTTTACGGCGGCAGAGAAGTCTGCGGATGATCTGACAAACATGAAAATCACAGTACCGAAACCGGATATCCATGTGACCGGAAAACCGGCGAAGGATGCGGTGAACATGGAAATCGCAGTCCCCAAGCCAGATGTCACCGTGACAAGAAAATTGGCAGAGGACACGGTAAACACGGAGATTACGCTGCCGATGCCAGACACCACTTTGACCGGGAAACCTGCGGATGATACGGTAAACACGGAGATTACAGCGCCGACTCCGGATGTCACCGTGACCGAGAAGCCAGCGGACGATACGGTAAAAGCGGAGATCACAGCGCCGACTCCAGATGTCACCGTGACCGGGAAAACAACGGACGAGGCGGTAAAAGCGGAACTCACCGTGACCGAGAAGCAGGCGGATGATACGGTAAATACGGAGATCACGGTGCCCAAACCGGATGTTACCGTGACCGAGAAACCGACGGATGATCCGGTGAACACGGAGATAACCGTGCCGGCAGAGGACGATCCGTCGGGTTCGGATACCCACGAAGAACATGATAACACGAATATAACAGTCCAGCCACAACACATTCAAACGGAAACGAAAA
>VSNK01000309.1 GCA_009774255.1 Faecalicatena sp. | reverse complement strand
AAAAAACGGAAGTCCATCGGCTACGGGTTTCATAACCTCATCGGTGCCTTTCGCAGAAAGGCGGTTTATAGAAATGGCAAACAGAATTTATATCGTAGGAATGGGACCGGGCAGAGAAGAAATGATGACAGGAGAAGCATTGGAGGTGCTGGATCAGTCAGATGTGATTGTTGGTTATACATTATATCTGAGGCTGCTTGGCGGGCGCTTCCATGGGAAAGAACTGTTATCCACACCGATGCGTCAGGAGGAAGCGCGGTGCAGGCTGTGTTTTGAGGAGGCGGAAAAAGGAAAAAAAGTAGCCCTTGTATGCAGCGGTGACGCGGGAATCTATGGGATGGCCTCTTTGATGTATGAGATTGGGAAAGCGTATCCAAAAACAGAACTTCATGTCATCGCAGGGATCACTGCGGCGAGCAGCGGAGCGGCAGTCCTGGGAGCGCCGCTGAACCATGATTTCTGTGTGATCAGCCTGAGTGATCTGCTGACACCGTGGGAAAGGATTGAAAAAAGGTTACATGCAGCCGCGGAAGGCGACTTTGTCATTGTACTGTATAATCCGTCCAGCCATAAGAGAAAAGATTATCTGATGAGGGCATGTGATATTTTATTGCGCAGCATAGAGGGGGAACGAGTCTGCGGATATGTTGAAAATATAGGAAGAGACGGAACAAAAGCGGTAACCTGTACTTTAAAGGAGCTAAGGGGCCGGGAGGTCAATATGTTTACCACCGTATTTATAGGGAGTTCGGGAACGGAAATCATAAATGGCAAATTAATCACGAAACGAGGATATCAAATTGAAAGAAATATTGATATTTGCGGGGACAACGGAAGGAAGAAAATTATCGGAATACCTTGCGGAGGCTGAAATCGATCATACAATCTGTGTGGCAACGGAGTATGGCGAAATTGTTTTAAGACAGCAGCCCTTTGTAAAAATACATCAGGGAAGAATGAATCAGGAACAGATAAAACGCTTCCTGAGCAATGGAAAATTTGATATTGTGGTAGATGCAACACATCCTTTTGCCAGGGAAATTACCTGCAATATACAGGCGGCGGTGGAAGAAATGGGGCAAAACGGAATGCCGGTTCTTTATTTCAGATTGAAAAGAGAGGGCATTGCGGAAAGGGAAAATGACATTGCCTTTTTTGAAACAAACGAAGCATGTGCCAAAGTGTTGGAAGATACGGAGGGAAACATTCTCCTGACGATCGGCAGCAAGGAACTGTTCAAGTATTGTGTTTCTGAAAGAATCAGGCATAGATTGTATGTCAGGGTACTTCCAAGTGTGGAAAGTATTTCTCTTTGTGCAGAGCAGGGCATCCAGGGGAAACAGATTATCGCAATGCAGGGACCATTTACCGCGGAGATGAATGAAGCTATTATACGCCAATATGAAATAACCTGTCTGGTAACGAAGGAAAGCGGGGTCCCCGGCGGCTATCAGGAAAAAATAAACGCCGCAAAAAGAACCGGGACGAAGATATATGTAATAGGTCGTCTGGAAGAGGGGGAAGGGTATTCTTTTTCTGAAATATGTCAAAAACTCGTAGAAATGGCAGGAGAAAGATTTCCAACAAGAAATCAGATAAAAGAACATATGGAAATACCCTGCGGATATCCCATGATATCCAAAGAATCGGACCACAATTCGGATCACAATTCGGATCACAATATGGAAATTATTCTGGCAGGTATTGGGATGGGACACCAAAACTGCCTGACGAAAGAGGTGGAGAGGGAAATCAGAGAGGCCGACATTTTATTCGGGGCAGAGAGAATGCTTAAGACGGTCTGCTCAAATTCAAAAGCAGAAAAGCATTCTTTTTATCAGGCTGAACAGATTATTCCTTTCCTGCATGAGATACAGCGCAGAGATCTATGGATGGAAACCCTCTTTGAGGATTCCTTTATGCCCTGCGGCAATAGGAAGAAACCTAAAAAAGCGGTGATTCTTTTTTCGGGAGACAGCGGATTTTACAGCGGATGTCAGTATCTGAACAGGGCACTGGAAAAAGAAATCACCGAGGGGCGCTTAAAGGCCTCTCTGCATATTCTTCCGGGGATCTCTTCCGTAGCTTATCTGGCTTCCTGCATCGGGGAAGGCTATCATGATGCGGCGGTTTACAGCATACATGGGAAAAAAATATGCAGCCTTGCACGCCGGATTAAAAGAAGTCCAAAGACCTTTCTGATCACGTCCGGGGTGAAAGATATCAATCAGCTTGGAGAACTGTTGACGGCTGCGGGGCTGCAGGAATGCGAAATCATAACAGGGTATCAGTTATCCTATGAGGAACAGCGGATAGAGAGGCATACACCGGCAGAATGTATGGAGCTGAAGGAGGAAGGCTTATATACATGTTTTGTCAAAAATCCATATGCAATACCGAGAAGACTGACCCATGGTATCGCAGATGAACAATTTCTCAGGGGCAGGGTTCCTATGACAAAAGAAGAAATCCGAGAGATTAGTATCTGCAAACTGCGATTAAGCGAAAAGGCGGTAGTCTATGACATCGGCAGCGGTACAGGTTCTGTTGCAATAGAAATAGCGGGTATTTCTGATGATATACAAGTGTATGCGGTGGAGCAGAACCACGAAGCGGCTTCTTTGATTGAAAAGAATAAGAAGAAGTTTGATCTGCAAAATATAACGGTAGCAGAGTCGCGTGCACCGGAGGGATTCGCCGGACTCCCGATGGCGACACACGCATTGATCGGGGGAAGCGGCGGCAGGTTGAAGGAAATCCTCTCAGCGCTTCGGCAGATGAATCCCCATATGAGAGTTGTGGTAAATGCGGTCACGATAGAAACAATCTGTGAAATGAGAGAGATTTTATCAATGAATGATATGATAAAAGAAGAGGTTGTACAATTACAGGTAAGCAGAGCAAAAAAAGCAGGAAGTTATCACTTCATGCAGTCCGGGAATCCGGTCTGGATCTGCGCATTTGAGTTTTGTGACGATGGCGGTAAGGAGTTGTAGAAAAATAAGTGATACAGATTGCGCAGCATGGTGGATTCCTTACGGCTGCGTCGAGGCTTTTTGACCTGTGCAGCCGGAGAAATAGACAAGTCAAGATGTGTCAGTTATTTTCCTACAACTCCTTATACGCCAGATGGGAGTCAGCATGAAAATAAAAAGAGTAATGATTGCCGCACCTAAGAGCGGAAGCGGGAAAACAGTAGTCACCTGCGCCTTGCTTCAGATGCTGAAGGATCAAGGATGGAAAGTGGCTTCCTGTAAATGCGGACCGGATTACATTGATCCGATGTTTCATGAAAAAATAATCGATATTCCGGCGAAAAATCTGGATACCTTCTTTACGGATGAAGAAAAGACAAGAGAACTTTTTCAAAATAGTGCAAAAAAAATGGATTTTGCGGTTTTTGAGGGTGTTATGGGACTATATGACGGAGTGGGAGGAGTCAGGAAAGAAGGTTCTTCCTATCATCTTGCGGAAGTGACAGGGACACCGATCGTACTTGTTGTTGATGCGAAGGGGATGGGACGCTCCATGATACCATTCATAGCAGGCTTTCTTGATTATGATAAGAAACATCTGATCAAGGGAGTCATACTGAACAGGATGTCAAAAGGATACTATGAAATAGGAAAGCCATTGATTGAGGAAGAACTGGGAATCCGGGTGATCGGATTTTTGCCGGAGAAGGAGGAACTGCATATTGAGAGCAGACACCTGGGACTTTTTTTGCCGGATGAAGTGAAGCATATAAAAGAGAAATTGCAGGCAGCTTCGGAACTATTTTCAAAAACCATTTCCATAGAGTGTATAAAAGAGATAGCGGAAAGCGCGGAAGAACTGGAATCGAAGGAAGCATCGAGTGAAGCATTGAATGAAACACCGGATGAAACATTGATGGGAGAAACGAGGACCGGAAGATGTGTAAGCCGTGAAGAGGCAGCCAGTGACTTGACGGACGGCGCTGCTGTCCGGGAGCATCGCCCTACGATCGCGGTTGCAAAAGATGAAGCCTTTTGCTTCTATTATGCGGATAATATTCGCCTGTTGGAGGAATACGGTGCAAAGATCACGTATTTTTCTCCGCTGTGGGATGAAAAAATACCGGAAGGATGTCATGCGCTGTTATTTGGCGGCGGCTATCCGGAGCTGTATGCAAAGCAGCTTGGCACAAATACAAAAATGCGTGAGTCAGTCAAACATGCGGCAGAAAATGAAATGCCTATCGTGGCAGAGTGCGGCGGTTTTATGTATCTGCATTCTTTTCTGAAAGATAAAGAAGGACTTTGCCATGATATGGCAGGGGTTATTCCTGCAACGTGCTTTTATACCGGAAAACTGGTTCGCTTTGGTTATATAGAGCTTTGGGAAAAGGAAAAGCATTTTCTGCTGAATGGCAAGGGGATAAAAGGGCATGAATTTCATTACTACGACAGTACCTATAATGGCGCGGATGTAACAGCGGTCAGGCCGATGACCGGAAAAGAATATTCCTGTATTATAGAAAATAAAACACAGTGGATGGGATTTCCACATTTATATTATCCGTCAAATACCGATTTTGCAAAAGCGTTTGTTGATAAGGCACGGGAGTATAAGAAAACAATGACAGGGAGAGGAAATTTGTAAAAGTGAGTATGGAAAATTCATATAGATTTTTTGAAAACAGGGACTGTAAATATTTTCCCTGTCATAAGGAACTGGGAGACTTTAACTGTTTATTTTGCTATTGCCCTTTATACTTGAGGGAGGATTGTCCGGGGAATCCTGCATATATAGAAAAGGATGGGAGAAGGATAAAAGATTGTACAAACTGTACCTTTCCCCATCAGCCTGAAAATTATGATGTGGTGATCCGGATGTTGAAAATGTAAGCAGACGGAGATACGGGAATCCGGAAAACTGGTTCCGGTCATCTTCCTGACCGCGTCCGGCGAGGAAGCCAACGTCATCCGCGGCCTGTACAAGAGTGGGAGGATTTATAAGTTCTGTTTAAATCAGCCAAACAGGAGGCAGGTGAATAGATCATCTGCCACGGCTCTGATTCCTCCCCGCCTGCCGATATCTTCATACAATCCCCACTTTCCTTACGGCAAGCTCTAATTCTAAGTCATGCAGCCCGGCATACGCTTTTTTTAGATACTCAAGCGATACTTTTTCTATGACCTCACGGCTCGGAATATTGTACTGCCATTGATAATAAGCATAAAACTCACCGATCCAGTCGGGGATAAAACCTCCCAATGCCGTTCCGTTTTTCAGTTCATACCGGTCTGTCAGCAGAAAATATTCCCACAGAGTCTTTGCGTCCATCGTACAGACATATGCCTGTGCTTCGTCCACATATTTTCTTGTATTGCTTTTCATATAGGAACGGATAAAGTCTTCCGTATCTTTGTCAGGGTAGGTAATCGCCACATAGTCGAACAGCTTTCCATGATTTTCGACGATCTCATCCAAGTATGCTTTGGAATAAGCTACCATAATTGTTCACCCCGCTTTTCAAAATAATGTGCTAAGGAACTGTAGGAAAATAACTTTTGCAGATTGCGCAGGATATTTCTTCGGATGTCCAGGTCAAAAAACGCAGGCGTAGTGGGCTACGCTGAGGCTTTTTGATCTGTGCAGCCGGAGAAATAGACAAGTCAAGATGTAAATTATTTCCATACAGTTCTGAAACACCTTGGTTACCCTGTTTCGGTCTGAGTCAATTAACTTCCGCATATTTTCACGGGCCTCGGTATCCCGCTTGTTGTACTTTTCATTAAACTGAGTAAAGCTGACAGGCTGCAAAGCGTCAGGCTGCTCAGACAGTTGTTTGTATGCCTGCTCTGTTTTCATACAATACTGAATGCCTAAACTGCCGAGAGCCAGCAGCTCTTCCAGGATATCTATATCTATTTCATCACGTACAAAGGACCTGGCGATATAGAAATATGAGGCATTGGCTCTCCAGCCCTTAATAATATCATATCCCTCGGTAGATATGCCAAATTTATCAATGAACTGCTTTGAAAGCATACGATACCGCTTGGAATCTGCCGCGTCACGGTGCTTCATCAGTTCGGCCAGCCAAGTCAGGATGCCATGCTCTTGAAAATCTAGTATAAACCGATTTAAATACCTTTCTGTTTCACTGAGGATGCTTTTTCGAGAGTGCATGTGTAAAAACGC
>VSNK01000308.1 GCA_009774255.1 Faecalicatena sp. | reverse complement strand
GAAGTCAGGGCGGCGGCAAAGCGGGAAATTCAATTTGATGAAGATTCCCCTGAACTGTCCCCGGCAATGTTTAAGGCATTTAAGTGTACCGTAACACAGCGCAACAGAAAAAAGAAGAACGCATAAAATTCTATTACGAAGCGAGGATGCGCCACCCCGGACATTCCGGCTTATGCATTGACAACTGAATTAGATTTACCCCAAAATGCCGTTGCATGGAAAAATCCCAAGCAACGGCATTTCCTTATCTCCGCTTCATCCTGCTTAACGGTGAATCCTTATATGCCGGAGTTTTTCTCATAACATTTTTCAGAACCGTGCGCTACTTCCTGCAGTACTACATATTCTGAAAAAGTGAGAAACTGTCATGACAGTTCCTTAAAAACGTAGTTCACGGATGAGCTGTAACGTCTCTCCATAAGGTTTCCCTCTTCCAAACAACAGTGTGGTTCCAAGCACAAAGCCTTTTACTCCCTTCGGCGCAAACTCCCGGATTTTATCCGCACTGCAGGCTCCGTCCCAGTAGATCTCAAAGTCCATATCTTCCTTCATGGAAAGCAATTTCGTAATTTTTTTCCCAACATAAGGGAGGAACATCTGTCCCGCATTCCCAGGATTCACTGACATAACCACATCAGGAGATTTTTAAATTGTCCCATGATCTCCTGATTCGGAATGTATACTCTCCCATCCGCATACGTCAGCAGGCCATAGACGACCATCGCGGAATATATTTCATTCTTTCGTATTCATTTTCAATATTCAGCTCTGAACCTCCGGAATATTTCGCGATCGGAAGCACTCCTGTCATATAGGCGAGTTCAACATATACTTTTCCTTTCAGTAAAGACTTTAAAAAGAGAAGATATCGCCTTCCTGCTTCCTCCGTGATAAAAGGCATATGAAAGAGCGCATCCCACTCGTCCATCACAAAAATGAATTTATGGCCTGTTTTTTGAAAAATGTCGGACATAACATCCCATACCGCGTCCTCCGTATGGATCTCAAAATCAGGATACGCCTGTGCCAGATCGTCGTTTATCCCATTCTGTATACGGTCAATATATTGTTGGTAATCCGTACACTCCCTGGGCACTTCACTGAAATCAATAAAAATCACATTATGCTGATTCAAATGCTTATAATAGTCCGGATTTTCATTTCCTTCTTTGTCCTTTGTAATCTGCAGTCCTTCAAACAAGCTGCTGCTGTCCGGCCAGATTCTTTTCATTTTCGATCAGTTATAGCACCTCTATTTTGCAGAAATGCTTTTTATTCTTTTTACTATAACTGATTCCCACGGCCAGAACCCGCCCGGTATATATTTGTTTTTCTCCAATTTTTCCCTTAAATCTAAGTGCATACTCCTTATCTTTGATCTGTCTGATGGCGGCATCTGGCGTGCTGTCAACCTTCAATTCCACAATCAAAGCATCCGCATTTTTTCGCTGAGGATAAAAAATAAAAGCCACATCTCCCCTGCCTTCTTTATCCTCGCGTTCCATGCGATACTTATCCCTTGCTGCCAGATAAACCAAATTCACCACTGCTGCCAGTTCAATCTCATTATTATAGGAAAAAAGTGGTGATTCTGTGTTATGCGCAAATTCCAAAATTTCTGCCATGGTGTCCGTATCCCCGCAAAGAGTCGCTGCCAGCATTCTTTTTGACTCATTGGCCAGACGGTATACATACCCAAAAGATTCTTTATTCATGAGAAGCTCTTGAAACTTATCCATCAGTTCCTTGTTGGGAATAAAGACCTCTCCATCCTCATAGGTAAGCAGGCCATAAATTACCATAGCCGAATATATTTCATCTTTTGTATTCAATTCCATGGAAACAGCGGCATAGTTTTTGACTTCTGCCTCCACTCCTTCCCCGGCAGTCATCAAGACCAGATCATCCCGTACATCATCAATATTGTTTTTTACATAAAAGAAGATTTCATCATATGGCCCTGAACTGGTCCAATAATTTGCTAATTGATTATTAGCCAGCGCACACACGACCGAACGTGGATTGTACAAGCTTTCGCCGGACGCCGTATGGTAGCCGTCATACCATATCCGCAATTCTTCCCGTGCAATCTTTGGATGCTTTGTTGTTTTAAGATAAATATCAAAGAGGCGGTCAACCTCTCCTTCTAAAAAGCCAAAATAATTGCTGAATCGTTCCATCACCGTCATGTCATATTCGACAAACATGTTCAGTTCTGAGCCGCTTGAGTACTTTGCAATCGGAAGCACTCCTGTCATATACGTGAGTTCTGCATAAATCTGATCCTTCAGAAGATTTTTAAGAAAAGCCAGATATTCCTGCTGCTGAGCCTTTGAAATGAAAGGTATATGGAAAACTGCGTCCCATTCATCAATCACAAAGACAAAGGTTTCTCTTGTTTTCTCAAATACCGTCAAAAGATTATCCCAAACAGTGCCGGACACATCAATCCTGATCTCCGGATATGCCTCCTCCAGATCCTGGTTGATTCCGTCCTGAATGCGGTTGATATATTGCTCATAGCTTCCGCATTCTCTTGGTACTCTGCTAAAATCGATAAAAATCACATTATGCCGATTGAGATGCTTTTTGCAGCTTTCATTTTCTGCAACCGCAAGATTGTGAAATATGCTGCCGCTGTTTGACGCCTTTCCCAAAAAAGCTCCAACCATATTTGCCATTACGCTTTTTCCAAAACGGCGCGGTCTTGTGATACACAAGAATCTCTGCCCATCTATATCAACCGCATTTAAAATATCCTCCAATAATGGAGTTTTATCAACAAAAAAACGTGTTCCTACAATCTGCTTCCATGTTTCAAAAGGAACCATGCTGTTCAGAAATCTTCCCATATCCGCATTTCTCCTTTCTGTGACCTGTAACTATGAAACAATATGAATTGATTAACATGATGAACCAATTATTTACAAATGAACAAAACAATGTTATAATTTAGATATAGGAGCAACCGCCCACAAAGTGGTTAGCCTCCGCTATAGGTTATATAATAAGCCTACCTCGACCGGCCAAGTACAAGGTAGGTTTATTTATTTTCGCTTGTTGTTCCTATTATCTATATAGGCAAGCAGCGCGATAAGAAACGTTCCGAAAAGAATCAACAATGTTAAAACTTCGTATGTACTCATCTGCACCACCTCCCTTCTTTTTCAAGTCCGGGAGGCTTTCCACCTTGTAACACGATCACTCCGTAATAGATTTTACCATATCTTTTTACTTCTGACAACTCATATAACGCCCATATCTGGCCGCAAACAGTCACAAATGTTACAGGTCACACCTTGGCCAGGCGTGCCCTGTAACAACAAATCAGGCCTATTTAAAGTTGCCTTACTCAAACTTGTATATTATGTGAGTCGAATGAATCCTTACAGTTCCTTAACCGAATCACATTCCACGATGCTTTATGAAGCACACTTTCTAAAATACCGTCTTCTGTTTTGGACTGCTCTGCTGCCCTGGGAACTACCTGCTCCATGCCGGGTCCGTTCACGGCTTTCAAATCCTGATGTTCCAAGACAATATGTTCCAGCACCTGATATCCGGGCATACTCCTCATATCCACGGTAAGCTTTACATCCTCTTCCAGATTCCGGTTTACGGCAAAGATCGTGACCTCATCCTTTTCCTCATGATACACAGCAACACTTTCTACATCTGTTACTTCTCCATGCTGTTTCGTACCATGCTTCGTCGAATGGATCAACGGCCTGAGTACGGTTCCTCTTCCATACTTTGAAGCATGCAGGAAGGGATAAAAGATCGTCTGTCTCCATGCGCTGCCTCCGTTTGCTTCTGTCATGATGGGCGCGATTACATTGATCAGCTGAGCCATACAGGCAATCTTTACGCGGTCCGCATGCTTGAGCAGCGTGATCAGCATCAGCCCCACCAGAAGTGCATCCTCAAATGTATAAATATCCTCAAGCAATGCAGGCGCCGTCTGCCACGGCTTTTTCCACATGGTCTCATCATCTGCCTGCTTTGAGTGGAACCACACATTCCATTCGTCAAAGCTCAGATTGAGATTCTTTTTTCCGCGTTTTTTTGCCTTCACGTAATCGCAGGCAGCGGTCACCGACAAAATGAATGCATCCATATCGTCTGATTTTGCCAGAAAATCATTGGTATCATTCTCGCTGTTTCCATAATACTGGTGCATGGATACGTAGTCTACATAATCATAAGCCTCCTCCAGTGTCACCGCCTCCCATTTCGGAAATGTGGGCATGTCCCGGGAGGAACTGCCGCAGGATACCAGCTCGATCGTCGGATCGATCAGCTTCATTGCTTTTGCGGTCTCACCGGCAAGCCTGCCGTACTCTTCCATCGTCTTATGTCCGATCTGCCACGGACCATCCATCTCATTTCCCAGACACCACACTTTGATATTATGAGGCTCTTTCACACCGTGTGAAATTCTCATATCGCTGTATTTTGTTCCGCCCGGATGATTACAGTATTCCAGAAGGTTGCACGCATCCGCAATCCCCCGTGTCCCAAGATTGACCGCCATCATCACTTCCGCTCCCGTCTGCCCGGCCCATTTTGCGAACTCATTGATTCCTACCTGATTGGTCTCCCTGCTCCGCCAGGCAAGCTCCAGTCTTGCCGGCCGTTTTTCCTTTGGCCCCACGCTGTCCTCCCAGAAAAAATTGGATACAAAATTCCCTCCCGGATAACGGATGATCGGTACTTCCAGCTCCTTTACCAGTTCCGCCACATCCCGGCGAAATCCATCCGCGTCCGACAGCGGATGTCCCGGCTGGTACAGCCCGTCATATACCGCCCGGCCCAGATGTTCGATAAAAGATCCGAATATCCGTTTATCCACAGCCGAAACCTGATACGCTTTATCAATTACCATCTTGACTTCTCTTGCCATAATATTCTCCTTCACTCAATTATAAACCACCTCAGCCAGGCTTCCGACTCCATCCCGGCTCCGCCGCTTCGTCACCACGATTTTTCTTTCGATTCGCTCTTTCAGCTCCGCCACATGGGAAATGATTCCCACCATACGTTTTCCTTCTGTCAGCCCGGCCAGCGCCTTCATCGCCTGGTTCAGAGCTTCCTCATCCAGCGATCCGAATCCTTCATCCACGAACATGGCATCCAGTCGGATTCCCCCGGCACAGGACTGAATCTCATCCGACAATCCCAGCGCCAACGACAACGATGCCTGAAATGACTCCCCGCCGGATAATGTCTTGACACTCCGCTCTGTCCCGTTATAATGGTCAATAACATTCAGTTCCAATCCTGCCTTTTCCCGTTTATTATCCCCATCCTCCTGCCGCTTCAGCTCATACTGCCCGCTGCTCATCGTCAGCAGCCGCAGATTAGCCCTGCGCAGGATTCGGTCAAAATATGTCATCTGAATATAGGTTTCCAGCTCGATCTTCCGTTTTCCGTTCAAAGTTCCGTTGGCCGTATCCGACAATGCCTTTACCCATACATATTCCTGCTCCACAACGATCATCGTCTGCTGACGGTCACAGACCGAATCATAAATATCCTGATTCTTTTTCCCTGCCGCGTACCGCTCGGCCCTCTTCCGCGACAGCAGCTCCTTTTCCTCCGTCCATCTCTGCTTTCTCTCTGAAATCTCCTCTTCCCTCAGCATTTCCCCTTTCTGCGTCTGCCCCTCCAAAGCCTGAATCGCAGCCTGCAGCGCGGCCGTTTCTTCCCTGCATTTTCGGAAATCCCGCTCCGCCTCTTCCCGTCTCTTCCGCAGAAAATCCACTTTCTGCCGGAACTCCCGGATCTGCTTTTCCAGCTCCTCCTTCGTCTGCTCACCCAGATTTTTCAGCAGCTCATCGATCTGTTCCTTACCAAGCTTCTGCTCCGTATCCAGACGTGCCAAAAGCAGCTCCGACTGCTTCACCGCCGCCTCTTCCCTGTCAAGCTGTTCTTTCTGCTTCGGAATCGCCTGCTCCAAATGCCTTTTCCGCTTCATTCTGCGCTGATTTTCACTAAGCTCTGCCGAAAGCCGTTCCAACGCCTCGCCCAGCATCTGCTCCGCCTTGGATACTGCCCGCAGCAATTCCGCATCTTTCGTATCTTCCGGATCACTTCCATTTCCATAATGATTCTCCACAGGCATACCGGATTTCTCCGCAGGCATACCGCAAATAACCCCACCCATACACAATTTCTAAGCAGCAATACCCGATTTCACCTCACAAATA
>VSNK01000307.1 GCA_009774255.1 Faecalicatena sp. | reverse complement strand
TACACTTTTTCTTCAGATCGGCTCTGCCATCGCCTGCCGATTTTCTGCATGCCTGCCTACTTTCCGAGAGTACTCTTTCAAGTTAGGGAGGCTTACACCACCTTGTAACACGATCACTCCTTCATAAATTCTACCATATCTTTTTACTTCTGACAACTCATATAACGCCCATATAGACATAGAAAAAGCAACATCAAGGATTTATCCGGCTACTGCTCTTATTTGGTTATACGGGCAATTCTGCTTTCTTTTTTCCGTGCAGGAAGTCGTAGTATTTCTTATCGAACGCCGCAAGTGCTTTTTTATGTACTTCAAGCGTATAATTGTATGATCTCCCCATCTCCTGCGATGCCTGCTTTATGGTTTTGCCTTGCATATAGACTTTAAATAGCACCTGCATATAATTTACATCGTGCATATGCCGGATCATCTTCATGATGTTGTTTTCTCTCTTCCAAAGAACAGAATGCAGCCTGTCGATCTCTTCGTCCAGACTATTAGCGTTCGTCACGTTATTAGCCACCCGGTCAGGCGTTGTACTGGTTTGAACTTTGATATGATCTACTGGCACAGTGATAGATGAAGCCCTTTCCAGGAAATATTGTTTTGACTCCTCTAGCTGCGCAATCTCCCTTCTTATAGAATGTGGACTTCCTAAATATCTTTGTGCATTCATGCCGCTACTCCCTTTCATTCAGAATCTGTTCCAATTCAGCAATCTTCTTTTCCTGCTCATCTGTCCGGATGCCGCTTAATATTGCATTGCAGGCCAGTATAAGACTGTTGGCCGTTTTGGTATCAAGTTCCCCTTTATAAGTCATATTTGCCACCTTTGCCAGTGCTTTCCTGATATTGCCAGGAGTATCAAGCTTCAGATTTCGTTTTGCCATCTAATCCCCCTCCAGACTGTCAATGATAATCCTCACGTCCCTGTCATTGGGATATTCTTCACTTAACTGATCTAATGCTTCCAGCGCATCCTCTATTGAATCACAAATACACGTTGCTATTTCTAACTTATGCCCTGGTTTATTGCACGGGATATAATTCCATAACTGCCCCCTTGCTTCCCACTTTCCACCATCAACAGGTGAAACAAATCCAAGAGAAAGCCTTAATTCTGTTGCGCCGCATTTCTTTTTAGCTTTAATGATTAATCTGTCTATGTTCCGCATCTTTCCCACCTCCTGAGCCACTCACCAAAAGAAGATAATTCACCAAGCACAAATGTAAGGCGTGCAATCCTCTGCTGCCGTTTCCTTTTATTCTTTGAAGCACGTCGGATCGCAATGCCTGCAGTTGGATCCGGATAACCTTCACTATTTTTATATTTCATGCTGTTTTAAATCCTTCCTTCCAAAAATGCCCCGGACAATCGGAGGAAAGAAAGCCCGGAGCACCTTTATCAAAATTTAGACTGTTGCCACATTCTGTTGGTAATAAATCGCATTTGCTTTATTCCCCAGCACAAAAGCATCATAACAGATACGGCCTTCCACCAATGAACCGCTGATACCTGGGGGATTCTCATGAATCTTATAGTCTTCCAGCTTTGTGGGCGCTACCGTCGCACACGGATGAGCAATCATAAAGCCAAAATTTTCCGGAAGCCTGGAAGCCGGAACCTTAATCACGCTGGCCCCGTCCAGATTGGCGATCACGCCCCGGATCCTCATATCATTTCCAATGTCTGTCTCCATTGTGATATCCTTGCACTGCTTCATCAGCAGGTAAACATCTGGTGTTACTGTAATGATACGCCCGGTTTCTGGCACTTCCGCATTATCAAGCGCCGCATTCCCTTTGATGATCTCCAAATAAATATTATCTTTCGTCAGTGTGACAGCATCCGGCTTATGTCCAGCCTTAGTACACATCACACTGTAGGTATAAGAATCCACTTCCGGGATAACAACCTCACGCTGCTGTCTTGCCAGTGCGGAGGCACCCTGAAGCTGCTGCTTTGTTTCATCAACATCCAATTTGTCAATTGCGAATGTAAAGGAACGGTCTTTTGTCAGTGTAAATTCCTCTGTCGTAGCGTCAAGCCCCTGGATCTGGCCGTACCTGGAATTATTCTCACCAGTACCGGCTCTGTCGTAGTCATTCATAGTTACTGTAGTCACTTTATACACTTTAATAGTATGCGCCCCTGTCCAATCAAAGTCATTGTTGGTCAGGAGTGACTTTTTACTTTCCGCTGTGAATTTTTCATCAACATACGGCTCAAATTTTGTTGCTAACTGAATAGCCATCTAATCACCTCGTTCTATTTCAGCCCCATAGCTTCCCTGAATGGGTCTTTCGTATCATATTCATGATAAGTCCCTTTTTCTATAGGACGGAATCCTTCAAATTTGCCTTTTCCTATAACTGGTTCATTCTGTTCATTTTCTGTTGAACTATCCTTAAACCCTCTGGTATGTTCAATCACATCTATAGCAGAGATCAGTGATTTTTCATCGGTATATCTCAGGACGTCAGCCAAGCCTTTCGGCAGGCCACGCTCTGAAAGCAGTTCCTTCGCCCTGATCTGCATTTCCCTCTGGTTCAATTCTTCTTCCCTTTTGTTCAGTGCAGCTTCACCGCTTGCCTTTGCTTCCGCCAGTCTCTTGCCGACAATAGCGTTCACCTGTTCCTGAGTAAAAGTCTTTTCCTGCTGTGTCTCCGGCGCAGTCCCTGCTGTGTTCTGGTTCTCCATCATAATAACTCTCCCTTCTGTTTTACGCCCATGGTCAGGCTGTTCTCCAAATAGAAAAAGGCATGGGAAACAACCAGTAAATGATCATTTCCCATGCCCTGGACGCAGGACTAACACCTTCCGGTGCGGTACTCATGCCTTATCTATTTGACCATTATCCTACCAGATATGGAGGATGTAGTCAAGAGAAACCGCCTATTTTGTGGATTTCTTCGGCAATGGCACGGTCAAAACCGTATGTAGAAAGCCGTCTTTCGGCGCAGTTTCTTTCACTTTGGTATCTGGAAAGAGCCCTTTTACAGCATCCTCATGCTGCTTTTTCCTGCCCCGTTCACCCTCTGTATATGAAACTCTGATCTTCACCCTATGGATTCCTCACTTTCTTGTAATTTTCCGTTATATGGCCGTTATATGAGTTCTAATGTTAGGTTTTGCTGGGTTATTTCCCCAGCAATGCCCTCAGGTAGAAATACACTAACCTGATTTTCCGCTCATCCGCTTCATCCAGCCATCTATTGATCTGTTTTCTCATTATCTGTCACCTGTCCCCTTCCTTAATATCCTGTAAAATCTGTTTTCCTGATAGTTTCTTCCAGAGTGTATACTGCTTCCTGCACATCCTCCAGATGATCTGCTACGTCATGTAATCTTGCAACGGCACATTCCCCCTTCCCTGAACCATGCGCATTCAGCCGTACACATTAACTTCGTTAACGGGCAATTTCTAAGTTCTTCCATAACTCTTCACCCTATGCTTTCATTTCTACACTAATTCCCTCATCAAATACAGCATTAAATAACATGTTTATGTACATCCAGACGCTATCATTTATCTCTGTCGGATATAATAAATTAATAATCAGCGCATTCTGTAAAAAACAAAATTCCACGATTACATTGCAATCCAATTTCTTGTTTTTCACGTCCAATAAGTTACTCACTGAATTATCGTACAGCAACTCCCCTAAGTGATAATTCTTTACACGGTGTATTATTTCTGATTCCCCAATATCTTCAAACCGTGTAAAAAATGACCGTATATTATCCCCATCTGCGTAACAAACAAAGCAATTTCTCATTTTTACTATCCTTTCTCTTTCCCTATAGACACATATATTTATGCAGAGTATGTGTAAACCACAGTAAAATCAATACTTCCGCATACTCGCCAGCATGCAGAGCAAGGGCACACATGGCAGTTTAATAACATGTATGCTCTGCACCATGACGGACAATGCCTGCCAAAGCGGCAAATATGTATAAAACCTTTATTTACTTACTTTTTTACCTTGCTCTGCACTTTCTACATGTCCTTGTAGTGAATCTAAATACTCATTGATACTTCCTTCAACTTGCTCCGGGTTGATATCCTCATATTCTACTTTTTCCCAGTAATATTTACCACCAAATTTTTCACGAACAACTTTTAATTGTAAATCTGCTCTTGCTCTCTGCAACGTCCGTTCTGATATTCCATTAGCTTTTGCAAGTTCTTTGATTTCTTTTACTTCGCAGCGACCGTCAACCAGATTTTCACTGATCAACATTTTTGCTTCAAAAATACTTGCTGTATCATTTTTCCGGCCTGCATTAAGCGTCGCATAATCAGATTGTTTCAAATTACTTGTCCCGGAATATACAACACCTCCGTTTTCAGGATCAATCCTAAATAGTATTGTCTGCCCTGCCGCTTGCGTGCTGCTTTTTTCGTGACTCATGTATTTGGTGTTATTCTGGTCACCTGGCACATTCCCCAATGCCAAATAACTTCTTGCCGTTGCCATAGTGTCCATGCTTCCGAGGATTCTTGTTATTGCGTCCCCGCCGTTATTCTTGTTATAATGGCAGATGAAAACGATTGTTGTATCATACTTTTCAGCCAGTGCGATCACAGGATTTAACAACGCTCTGATTTCATTGGCTGAGTTCCCGTCAACCTTCCCACCCAGGAAGGATTGAAAAGGATCCAGAATCATCAATGCCGGCCTCACTTGATCCAAATATTTATCAAATGCATCTATATTGGAAAATTTCAATTCCCCTTTTGGGTCATCTATAGTATAAATATTGTTTATGTTAGCGCCGCACCATAGCAGCCGTGGGACAATTGTATCTGCAATACCATCTTCTGTAGTAATATAAATAACCTTTCCTGGAACATTCTGTGTATACTCGATACCAAAAAATGGTTTACCTTGTGACACACATGCTGCCAGATAACAGCCGATAAAAGTTTTACCTGTTCCTGGATGTGCACCAATAATGACAATCTTCCCTTTTGGTATCTGCGGTTTATACAAAAAGGCCACCTCCTTAATCTCAACACCCTTTAAACATACCAAGCGTAACTTTGATTCTGCATCTGATTCTATACTGTCTAATGCTTCCGGTCTGGTTATGGTGTTCATTTCCTGTTCATCCAGTTCATCCTTAAAAACATATTTATTTGCATTGCCAAGAATCCTTCTAATTACATCCGCTGAAAGTCCAGCAGACTTGCGTAATGTGTATGCATACCGGAATAAACTGTCATTACGGCCATCTCCATCAGTTAGCTGCCACAATTTTATATTAGTATTTACCTGATAAAGCTCTTCTGGAAGTTCTTGAATATGTTCTGGTTCAAATGCTGGCGGGAATCGTTCAACGCCGTTCACCTTTAGTCTGATATAAGTAGAGCCGCTATGCACATCAGCAACCAAACCGCAGACCAGCTTTTTATCTTTCCCGTCCTTGTATGTCTTTTTGGGTTTCTTCCAAATACTATGGATGTGTCCGTTATCAGGATTTTCTAATATCAGGCAGTTCCAGTCATTAGCTTCAGCCATATCCCAAAAACTATCAGACATTTCCTTTAAGTCGAAGCTGACATCAACATAGCCATTATTCAGAACTGCGCCGAAATTATCATCATTGCAGACTTCATTAAATGGGTGCCCCGGCATATCCTTCACCTTTTCTGCAGGAATACTTTTGCCGTTCTTATCCAGTTTCCCATGGAAATATGTGCGGAATGCTTCTTCGTTTCCTGTCCAAATCATTTTTTTTTACATTTCTCCTTCCAAGTCGATCAAGTCTGTTACTGGCACATCCAGGGCCTTAGCGATCTTGCCGACTGTTACCGGCTTCACCTTTTTACCAGTGATCGCATTCATGGTCGCTGCTTTTGACAATCCTGACTTCCCTATTAATTCCTTAGCTGTCATACATGCCGTAGCCATTGCAATCTGTAATTTCTGTTTGTTAATCTTCATTTCCTCACCTTCCTTAGATTTTTATTTTATGGGCTCCCGGATTTCTCGATAGAATACCGGGTAACAAACCGCTTGAGTATTTTTGAAAACCAAAGTGCTGTGTCATCTCGCGCGTTGGATTCTTCCGCTTAACAGCTTCTTGTCCTAGGGATAATGTGACAATCGGCTTGCCCTCAGTGGTTTTCATTCCGCATGTACCACACACTCTGCATCATTGCCCTGCTGTTCCTGCTTTCTTCCAATACTTTAAGGGAACTTACTTATTCTTCACACGCTCCGTCTGATATCCGTCAGCCTAACTGCCATGTTACTTGCGTGTAG
>VSNK01000306.1 GCA_009774255.1 Faecalicatena sp. | reverse complement strand
ATACTATTTTGTGCATTTTGTATAGTTATTCAGAAAAGTTATCTACACCCCTGCCTTATCCAGCACATACTGAAAAATATCCGTTACAGTTCACGGCCAATGTCATTAACTTAAGCCGCTACCATGCATATTTTACAACCAAAATATATGAAAATATGCGGCTTTTCAGGCTTATTTTACTACAGCAATTCCTAAAGTTAATGACATTGGTTCACGGCCTAACCGGCCGCGGACTGTAACGCAACCAGCCCATTGAAAAGTCGCCTGACGGCGAGGGGTATATTATTTAAAATTTCTTCTTTCATCAGCAAAGAGCGTGTCCACTCCTCCAATTGTGTCAGCTCAGCGCCTACCATGAGCGGCGAGGCTATGCTTACCGCATGGTTTGTCCCATATCCTCTTTATGGCAGGAGTCCCCTATGTGAGCACTCTCGTGAACTCCCTTGCACCCATTTTGCTTACAGCGCCCCAATATGCTGGTAAATTAAGGGCATCAGACCCCTGTTGATGTCATATTTTGCAAGGTTCGCCGGTTCCCATGAACCTGTAATAGCCATCGCGCACTGCTCCAGCGGGTAACAATCATCTGCCGGGGCAGCGCTTGCATATCCGGCCATAGCATTCATCCTTCGTCAGCTTCTCCGCCGCTTCTGTCAGGTCCTCCAGAGTCCATGGATCTTCAAGCGGAGGTTTAAAAAACGCCCCTAAGATCATATTTCACAACATCAATCTTGGCAGTCCCATCGGCAAAGAATGACACCCTGTCCGCCTCCTGATCCGTGTACATAGTTGCTGACAACACCTGCTCTCCGCCGTTTACAAAGACCTCCACGCTAAACCTGTCCAGGATAATCCTCAGTTTCAATTCCCCGTCCACAGTATTCACCAGACTACGGCGCTGGTGGATACTGGCTCTCCTGGAGCCGGAGAATTTCCGGTCTATTTTTAAGATAGATTCCCTTGGACGGAAGCTAAGCGAAGTATGGTATCTTTCGTTCTGGGCAAACCGGACTGCGAATTTCTGGTACAAGTCCTGTGGATCTCCCGGCCGGACGGTAAGCTCCATATCACTCCTTCATCCCTAAATACCATCAAGCCAGATCGTCTCTGTTAGCGTTACGCCTGTATATTCTACTTTATTGCATCTCATCGCATCCAGCTCTTTTAACGGTTTCTGATAAAGCCTGTTGTTTTTTATTGATAATTCTCTCGGGAGGCTCATCTGTCCAAACCACGGTTCTTCCCGCGAACGGATGCCGCAGGAATCCCAGTTCTGCATCCACCCGATCATAACCCGCCTTCCGTCCGATGTAAGCACGGTCTGAGGGGCATAGAAGTCAATCCCATAATCCACCGACTGGTTATGCATTTCCTGGAATACACCCTCATCCTCATCAAAATCCCCGATCAGGCAGAGCGTTCCGTTTCCATTGTGATACTCAAACCCTTCCGGAAGCATATCCTGGGGACTGGTAAGCAGTACCCACTTCCCATCCAGTTCAAAGAGATCCGGGCATTCCCACATTTTTCCAAACCGATTAAAATTGGAGACAAGTACATTCTTGTATTTCCACTGAAAACCATCCTCACTGGTATAAAAAAGAATCTGCCCGCTTCCGTCCGCCGGACGGTTCCCTATGATACAACAGTAAGTCCCGTCTTTTTTTCTCCATATTTTAGGGTCTCGGAAATCAGCCTTGCTGCTTCCTTCCGGCAATTCCTTTCCATCCAGGACCGGATTGTATTCATATTTTTCATAATCCACTCCATCGCCTATTGCAATACACTGCGTCTGAAATTCATCACCGTGGGAGCCATAATGCTTATGTTCTTTTGACACGCCTGTATACATGAGCATCTGTCTGCCGTCCGGAAGCTCTATCGCGCTTCCGGAAAAGCAGCCGTCCATATCATAGAATTCATCCGGGGCAAGCGCGGCCGGAAGATACTCCCAATGAAGCAGATCTTTGCTCACTGCATGTCCCCAGTGCATCGGCCCCCACTTGGATTCATATGGATAATATTGATAAAACATGTGATACTGCCCCTTATACCAGGAAAATCCGTTGGGATCATTCATCCAGCCTGTACGGGGAGTCAGATGAAATTCCGGGCGTTCCTCTTTCTTTATCGTCTTTTCAAATACCTCTTCATATTTTCGTGCTTCACGCAATGTCTGGCTCGTCATACATTACTTACCTCCCAAACTCTATTTCTAAAAATCAAAACTCCCATCAGCTACCCAATATCCATACATACCTGCCTGGATATTGGGTTCACTGCTTTGTAAGCCTATATCGGGTATTTCCCGATTTCCGATCTATCGCGCCTCCATATAGCGGTCATACGCATCCTGATAAACCTTCAAAAGTTCATCCATCCCGCAGGTATCCTTAAGCTTCTTCACATAGGCGTCCCACTCACTGTCCGCAGGCCCGCCTTCCTTGATCCACAAGCCCTCCTGTTCGGATACAGCATTTTCAAAATCTGTCTTATAACGGTCGATCACATCCAGCTCATCCTCCGTGAATACACAGTCCGTCGGATATGCGGCCTTCTCATCCACATAAGGCATCCAGGTCTCATACAAATCTGTCAGCCGGATAACCGCGGCATCCTCCAGAGCAAAAGTGGAACCATAGTAATTACTCAAGATCAACTTGGGACCGTATACTTCACTTACACCTTTCAGTTCCGCAACACTTTTCCCATATTCCTTCTGTGCATCCTCTTCCGTAATGCTCTGCCATACTCCGTCTTCATCCTGCCCGGTAAAGTAAGTCCCGATCGGGCCGTACTGCAGCTGCATCACGTTCTCCGGATCATACCACTGGTCGAAAAATTTCAGCAGATTTGCCGGACTCTTACATGCGCATGTGATACTTAAGTTTCCACAGCTAAGCGGCGGTGCCGAACGAAGGGTTACATTGTGGGTTCCGTCCGGCCCGTCAAGAACCGGCAGATATACATAGTCGTCCTTATGTTCTCCCCACAGGTCAAACCACCACCAGGTACCTACACCTACCTTCCCCTGCTGGCATTTGGCCATAAGCTGCTTGTCATCCTGGCTGAACATCTCGACATCAATCAGGCCCTCGTCATACCAGTCATGGAAATAAGTCAATGCGTCCCGGTACTTCTCATCTGCACACACGAAGTCAACTTTCCCGTCAGCATTTAACTCCAAATCATTAATCACGTCATTGGGCCAATTCGTAAACCCAAATCCTGCATAGAACACATTCTGCCCCCAGCACCACTGGTCAAACCCGGTACTCATAGGAATCGTACTGCCCGCATCATTTCCATAATAGGTTGCCATATCATTTTCTTCAAATGCCTTTAATACCTCATGAAGTTCATCCAGAGTCGTAGGGATCTCCAGGTTAAGTTCATCCAGCCATGCTTTGTTGATCATGGCAAACTGCGGGAACTGGTAGATATTATAATCCTCCTCGGCTCCGATACCGGCAGTTCCCATCCTCTCTCCGGACGGAAGGCCGTAGATACCGCCGTCACTCATGGTGATCGCACTTCGGATATCCGGGTTCTCCTCCAGAATCTTTGACAGGTTCGGCATATATTCCTCCGTCAAGTACGGACTCAGATCGATGAACGCGCCATCGCTTCCATAGGTCGTGATATCATAATTACTGAATCCGACTGCCATAAACGCGTCCGGGAGCTGTCTCCCGGCAATCCGGATATTTACCTGCTCTGCCAGAGAATCGCTCATTACATTCCAGTTGATTTTAATCCCCGCGTCCTCCTGCATCTGGTTTAAGACCTCATTGTCTTCATATCCCGGACTCAGCGCACTGATCCCTCCCATAATCGTAAAATCCGTCTGGGAAGTATCTGTGTTGGTAACGCCGGGTTCATAATAGTTTTCGACTTTATTTCCACATGCTGCCATCGATACCGTCATGCCAGCCGTCAGCATACAGGGAATCACTCTTTTCCATCTCTTCAATTATCCCATCTCCTTTTCCGAAAATTCCATATCTATCCGTCCATCCCGCAATGCATTGCCCCCAGGATGAACGGAATCTGTCCACTCCTACGTCAACCCTTGACCGCTCCTGCCATCATACCCTTCTCAAAGTATTTCTGGACAAACGGGTAGATGATCAGCATTGGCAAAGCCGCCACGATAACCGAAGAAAATTTGATCATCTCTGTCAGCTTACTAAGTTCCGCATACCCTCCGGAAATCATTCCCGCCTGGCTTGCGCTCGCCGAGCTCTTGATCAGGATATTACGCAGCACCAGCGGCAGCGGCGCATTTTCCTTTCCAGGCAGATAGATGAGAGCGGTAAACCAGTCGTTCCAATAAGCTACCATGCTGAATACGACCATAACTGCCATGATGGACTTACTTAACGGAACCACGATCTTGATGAAAGTCGTCCATTTCGAACAGCCGTCGATCTCCGCAGCCTCAATCATTTCCTTCGGAATACTGTGTTCAAAAAAGTTACGTACAATGATCATATTGCCCACGGCAACGCCTCCCGGAAGAAACATCGCCCATATCGTATCGATCAATCCCGTATCCCTGACTACGAGATATGTAGGCATCAGACCGCCGCCGAAATACATGGTTATAATGAAAAATATACTTAAGAATTTCCGGCCCGGCAGATTCTTTACACTCAGCGGATATGCTGATAAATAAATCATTACTACGGAAAATACCGTCCCGACTACCGTATATTTAACACTGTTCAGGAAGCCGGTAATAATACTCTTGTCCGCAAATACTGCCTTGTAACCATCCAGAGTAAACCCGCTTGGAAGCAGGAACGTTTTTCCCGCATATACATCATAAGGATTGGAAACGGAAGCAACCAGCACGTAATACAGCGGATATGCTACCAAAAATACAATAATGAGACAGATCGCTACCAGAATAATATCGCTGGTCCTGTCCGATAAACCATGCAACTGTCCTGACTTTTTTCTCTTTCCCATGCTGCACCTCCTATACAAAGCTTACGTCTTCGGAAATCTTGCTCGTTATCTTATTGACAATAATCAGCAGGATAACGTTGACTACTGTATTAAACAGACCAACGGCTGTAGAATAGCTGTATTTGGCATGTTCGATACCTTGTTGGTAAACATATACCGCAATGACATCACTGGTTGCCTTATTCAGATCTGTCTGGAGCAGGAATACTTTCTCGAATCCAACGTTCATCAAATTACCTGCGCTCATGATCAGCATAAGTACGATCTGCGGAACCAGCTCCGGCAAATCAATATACCGGATCCTCTGGAACAGGGAAGCCCCGTCGATCTTCGCCGCCTCATACTGGGAGACGTCAATATTCGCAAGGGATGCCATGTAGACGATGATCCCCCATCCTGCATCCTGCCAGATACCGGATGCAATATAGATCGTCCGAAACGCAGATGCCTCTGATAAAAAGTCAATCCCTGTTCCGGCAATCAGGTTGATCAGACCGCCCGACGGGCTTAAGAATATACGCAGCATACCGCAGACAACCATTATGGATATAAAATGCGGTGCATAGAGGATCGTCTGTACGGACCGCTTAAACCGCTTGAACCTGAGCTGGTTGATCGCCAGCGACAGGATGATCGGTATCGGGAAGCTCCATAATAAACTATAGAGACTTAACAATATCGTGTTCTTGATCATCCTGATACAATTTGGAGAACTAAAGAAACGCTGGAACCATTTCAAACCTACCCATTCACTGCCCCACATCCCGCGTACGGATTTGTAATCACGGAATGCAATCTGGATACCGTACATCGGTACATATTTATAAATAATTGTCAGGATTAATGGAACCGACAACATCAGATATAACTGCCAATGGTCGCCCATGCGTTCCCATACCGATTTCTGTTCTGCCTGAGCAGGTGTTCTTTTTGAACTAGCCATAAAATCTCTCCTTCCTTTTCTATGGAACTGTCAGGAAACATCTGCATCTACATCATAAACTATGAACCATTTGGCATCAAATCTGTGTATAATATGTAAATGTCACTTCCCAACGTTCCGGGATTCATCTTTGCAGTCAGACCGGCCGTTCCTTCCGCATAACGTTCATTACCATGGCTTTCATGAAACGTTATATCTGTTTCGCTAAAATAATATCACGTAAAATTTTGATTTACAAGTACTTTATTTCAAAAATTTGTCAATTTACATATTTTTGTGAAAATTATATAAACAAAACTTAGTCGTTTTGTACATTAGTTCTTCATGTAACGTTTCATGAAATTCATGTAATTTCATGAAATTATTCTTTACAAACACATGAAATTGTAT
>VSNK01000305.1 GCA_009774255.1 Faecalicatena sp. | reverse complement strand
ATATAATAATTCCCTTCATATATGTAATTCTCGATAATCTTATCATAGAATTCCCCCAAAAGCTCATCATCTTCCAGCTTGCTGTTCTTCAGCTTCAGCAGAAATTCCTGGGTTCCGCCGGGCATCTCCTGTTCCAGAGGGAACTCCATGTTCAGCATATTCCGCCCGATCCCCCCTGACAATGTTTTCTTGAAAATATCAAAATACTTAAATGCCTCTTCCTCCGGCAATGAAAGAAACGCCTCCTTCGTCTCCATCTGCCTGTTCTTCTCATGATCCACATAGCATCCGCAAATTCGCGTAATGGCACAGTTCGCAGGCGTAAACTGCTTTTTGATCTCCAATACTTCCTTCTTATTCATTTATCTTCCCTCTTTCTTGTTACTTTATACTCACGACCAATGGAATCTGCCTTGAATGACGCGCCAGCCGTAGCCGCATAGTGGCATAATTCCTAACCCACAATATCTGCATAACCATCTCCTGCCGGCAGTTCTTCCCATTGCAGATAATTGTCCTTGTATGGGTAGTATGCCAGTTTAATCACACTGCGAAGACTGTCTGCTTTATTATAATGCAGCGGCACAGTCTCCTCAGAATGTATTTTCTCAATTTGAGCCGCAACAGTCTCTTCATTCATATGAATCGTATCATAGATAAGCTGGTCACTTTCCGCAACACGTTTTATCGTTTCCTTATGATCGGTCTCCCTGACCGTCCTTGAAAATTCCATTCTGATTTCTTCATTCGGTATATGCACGGTCTTTTTGCTTTCATCGTAGGCCAGATATCCCAGATGAATCAAAAGAGTCAATACATCATCCCTGCTCTTGAAGGTCCAAGATCATTGGAAAATCCATTCGTGTTTCCCCTGGCTTCCACACCACCGATCAGCTTCGCAATCGTTCCTGACAGCCCGGCATAATCCATGCTGATATACTCCAGCAGGCTTTCTGCCGACTCCACCTCCATCTCTGACACCTGTTCCTAATATAGTCATTATAGCGACAGTCCGCAATATTGGCAAGAGATGCCGTTCCATGCAATCATTTCAGTGTTACTATTGTTACAGTTCACGGCCAACCGGCCGCGAACTGTAACGCATCCAGCCCATTGAAAAGTCGCCTGACGGCGAGGGGGCTGGATGCCTGAAACCGTAGCTTTACTGGCCGGATGCCTTGCAGCATAGTGCAAGGCACCGAGAATAGTAACTTACTATTCTCGGCCTAACCTGCCGCTCATAGTAACGACATCTGCCATTCAGTATACCAGAAAACCACGAACATTAAAAGGATAAAATCCCTCTCCCATCATGCAGACACCCCTTACGTGTTACAGTTCACAGCCTAACCGGCCGCGGACTGTAACACGGTTGCTCCACCCCCGTACGCGCCGCAACTCCTTATTGACTTTTCCCCCAAACAATGTTAGTTTTTTTATATAACGAATTTCTAAAAAACAGAGGAGGAGCCGCATGCAGCCGCAATTATCCAATCTGAAAGAAATCCGCCCCCACGGCACGAAAGCCTTTCCCTGCGCCATCTATCAGACCCGTTCCGGGGGCAGGGGAGTACTTGTCAAGCACCACTGGCACGACGAGGTCGAGATCCTGTATTTTTCCGGCGGAGGGTTCCGCCTGGAGATCAACATGGAGCAATTTCAGATCTCCTCCGAGTGCCTGTACTTCATCAATCCCGGCGAGCTCCACAGCATCATCACCGAGGACTCCGGAGGTCTGGGAGAAGATGCGGTCGTCTTTTCCCCCGGTATCTTAAGCTTCGACTCCTACGACACCACGCAGATGCATCTCATTCAGCCCATGCTGAACGGGAAAATACGCTTCCCTCGCTTTCTTCTTCCCGACCATCCCGCATTTGCCCCCATTTACGAAGCATTTAAAGATATCATGCTGTCCTTCGGTCGTCCCCTGGTCGCAGACCTGTCCCATTGCGACGGCGCAGTCACCGACGACCTGACCAGCCAGCTTTACATAAAGTCCTCCCTGCTCCGCATCCTCGCCGTCCTCTCCGGCCATCAGCTCTTCACCCCCATGGAGAAAAATCATGACAAGCGGGTAGAAGGAATCAAAAAAACACTGACCTACATCAAAGAAAATTATAAAGAAAAAATATACATCCGGGATCTGGCAAAAGAAGTCTGCATGAACGAACAGTATTTCTGCCGTTTTTTCAAAAAGGCCATTGGCCGCTCCCCCATTGAATATGTCAATGAGTACCGCATCAAGCAGTCCATCCGCCTCCTGGAAGAGACGGACCTTCCCATCACGGAGGTCTGCCTCGAATGCGGCTACAACAATCTGGGCAATTTTCTTCGGGAATTCCGTAAAATAACGGACACCACCCCGCTGCAGTACCGTAAAAAGTCAGAATAACGTATTTTTTAATCATATAAATGCAAGACAAATGCAATTCTGGTTATTATAATACCTATCAAGAAGTGAACCATAGAACCATAACTTTAAAATCTGCTTACGATTATGGAGGTAGCATTATGACAAAAAAATGGTGGCATGACAAGGTAGCATATCAGATTTACCCGAAGAGCTTTTACGATTCCAACGGAGACGGCATCGGAGATATCCCAGGTATCATCAGCAAGCTGGATTACCTGCAGGATCTGGGCGTAGACATCATCTGGCTCTCCCCCTGCTATCCATCTCCCCTTGCAGACGAAGGCTACGACATCTCCGATTATTACGATATTGACCCCCGCTTCGGCACGATGGACGACATGGACCAGCTTCTCGCTGAGGCAAAAAAGCGCAATATGTATATTCTCATGGACCTGGTGGTCAACCACTGTTCCGATGAACATGAGTGGTTCAAAAAAGCCTGCGAAGATCCGGAAGGAAAATATGGCAACTTCTTCTATTTAAGAGACAAAAAAGAGGGCGAGCTCCCGACCAACTGGCGCTCCTATTTCGGCGGCCCGGTCTGGGAAGACCTTCCGGGAACCAACAAGCAGTACCTGCATGTGTTCCACAAGAAGCAGCCTGACCTGAACTGGGAGAACCCCGAGGTCCGCGAGGAAGTCTACAAGAATATCAACTGGTGGCTGGACAAGGGCCTGGGCGGCTTCCGCATCGACGCCATCATCAACATCAAGAAGGCGCTTCCCTTCCATGATTACGAGCCGGACCGCGAGGACGGGCTTTGCTCGATCAAGGCCATGCTCAGCGAAGCAAAAGGCATCGGAGAATTTTTAGGGGAAATGCGTGACCGCACCTTCAAAAAATACGACGCGTTCTCCGTAGGAGAGGTATTTGACGAAAAACCGGAAGAAATCCCGGATTTCATCGGCGATAACGGCTATTTCTCCAGCATGTTCGACTTCAACGAAACCATTTTCGGCGAAAGTGAAAAGGGCTGGTATGACATGCAGCAGATTACGCCGGACGACTACAAGAAATGCTGCTTTGAGGCTCAGGCCAAGGTGGGCGAGATCGGCTTTTTGTCCAACATCATCGAAAACCACGACGAGCCCCGCGGCGTCAGCCGTTATATCCCAGAGGGAGACTGCTGCCCGGAAAGCAAAAAGATGCTGGCGGCCCTCAATTTTATGCTCCGCGGCCTTCCGTTCATTTACCAGGGGCAGGAGCTTGGCATGGAAAACATAGCGATCTCTTCCATCGATGAGGTGGACGATATTTCCGCCATCAACGAATATCAGGTAGCACTGGACGCAGGCCTCTCCCCGGAAGAGGCGTTGAAAGCCGTTTCCAGATACAGCCGCGACAATGCCCGCACCCCCATGCAGTGGACCGACGGGGCCAATGCCGGCTTCACCGACGGCAAGCCGTGGCTCAAGGTCAATCCGAATTACACCGACATCAATGTGGCCGCACAGCAGGATGATCCCGATTCCGTGAGAAGCTTTTATAAGAAACTGATCGCCCTGCGAAAGACTCCGCAATACAACGAGACCGTCGTATACGGAACCCTGGAGCCGGCCTGGGAGAACCAGCACAACCTGATGGCATATTACCGCAAGGGAGACAAGACACTTCTGGTCATCGGAAACTTCCAGAGAGAAGAACAGGATGTCACCCTCCCGTCGGCGTACAAAAAAGTACTGCTGAACAACTATCCGGACATTGCACAGGAAAATAACACCATTTCCCTGCATGGATATCAGCTTCTGATCGTTGAAATGTAACAAAACCAAATGCGAAACTCACGGCAAATTTCATCGGCCGTGAGGATATGATAGAAAGGAGCATAAAATTATGAACAGAACGTGGTGGAAGGAAGCAGTCATTTATCAGATTTACCCTCGCAGCTTTATGGACAGCGACGGAGACGGAGTCGGAGATCTTAAAGGTATCATCAGCCGTCTGGATTACCTCAAATATTTAGGGATCGACGTGATCTGGATGTCCCCGGTCTACAAGTCCCCCACCGATGGCAACGGCTATGACATCAGCGATTATAAAGCGATCATGGACGAATTTGGAACCATGGACGACTTTGACGAGTTGTTGGTAGAAGCGCACAAAAGAGGCATCAAGATCGTCATGGACCTGGTGGTAAACCACACCTCCGACGAGCACAAGTGGTTTGTAGAAAGCCGCAAATCCACAGACAACCCCTACCGCGACTACTATATCTGGCGTGAGGGCAAGGACAGCCAGACGCCGCCCAACAACTGGGGCTCCTGCTTCAGCGGCTCCGCATGGCAGTACGACGAAACAACATCCATGTACTACCTGCACCTGTTTTCCAAAAAGCAGCCTGACCTGAACTGGGATAACCCGAAGGTACGGCAGGAAGTTTTTGATATGATGACCTGGTGGTGCGACAAAGGCATCGACGGCTTCCGTATGGACGTGATCAGCATGATTTCCAAAGTACCCGAGCTTCCCGACGGCGAGATCAAGGGACTCTACGGCGATTACGCCCCCTATGCGGTGAACGGCCCCAACGTGCACAGATACCTTCAGGAAATGAACGAAAAAGTACTGTCAAAATACGACCTCATGACCGTAGGCGAGACCCCCGAGGTCACCACCGAGCTTGCCAAACAGTATGCCGGCGAAGACACCCACGAGCTGAACATGGTATTCCAGTTTGAGCATGTAGATTCCAAGGGAAAATACGCAAAGTGGACGGACGAAAAAATGCCCCTCACTACGCTGAAAAATATTCTCTCCCGCTGGCAGACAGAACTCTATGGAAAGGCATGGAACAGCCTGTTCCTGGATAACCACGACCAGCCAAGGGCTGTCTCCCGCTTCGGCGATGACCGCCCGGAGTACCGGGAAGCTTCTGCGAAAATGCTGGCCACCTGCCTCCACATGATGCAGGGTTCTCCCTATGTATATCAGGGCGAAGAGCTTGGTATGACCAACTATCCGTTCCAAAGCCCGGAAGATTTCCGTGATATCGAGAGCATCAACGCCTACAAGGAATGGTGCGAAAGCGGAATCGTTTCCCACGAGGAATTCTGGCCCTGCCTCCTCTGGCTCAGCCGTGACAATGCCAGAACCCCCATGCAGTGGGACGACAGCGAACAGGCCGGATTTACCACCGGCACTCCCTGGATCGCGGTCAATCCGAACTACAAGGAGATCAACGCCAAGGCCGAGACCGCGGACCCCAATTCCGTATTCCACTATTACAAAAAGCTGATCGCCCTGCGCAAGCAGACCCCGATCATGGTCTACGGAAAATACGAACCCCTTTTCGAGGAAAGCGAAGACTGGTTCGTCTACACCCGGACACTGGAAAATGAAAAACTGCTGGTAGTCTGCAGCTTCACCGATCAGGAGACTGCGTTTACCATCCCGGAAGAATTCGCAGGCGCAGAACTCCTCATCTCCAACATGGAAAATGCCTACGACAAGGGTACCGTTACACTCCGCCCATACGAAGCATTTGTATTGTGGAAAAAGTAACAGGGGAACCGGCAATTCAATTTATCATAATTATTGACGAATGGGACGCATTATTTCGTGAAGCGAAAAATGACCATGCCTTGCAGGAGCAGTATATCCGGCTCCTGCAAGGCCTATTCAAGAGCAGCGGCCAGACCGATCAGATCGTCGAGGCCGCCTATCCGACAGGCAAGAAGATCCGTTATCTTTTTATCTTCTCCAATTCACATTCCAACTCAGGGATATCTTCCGTCAATGTATTCCACACAATTTCAAAATCAATATTTTCATAATCGTGGGCATGCAAATTCCGCATCCCTTTGATAGCTGACCACGGAATCTGCGGATTTTGTTCCATAATATCCTCTGATATTCTGGATACCAATTCTTCAATCTATATAATACACATATTACATGAATAC
>VSNK01000304.1 GCA_009774255.1 Faecalicatena sp. | reverse complement strand
GAATACAGAAAAATTTTATCGGCATTTCTAAAATATCGGCATATGGGGGAAAATGCCGATATCGGCATAATCCCCCAACGTTGACCATAAACAATTACTACATGGCAGAAGTAAACCATGATCTGTGCCGTCGGAGAAATAGGCATGAAATATCATACGGAAAATCTTTCCAAGAAAAAACGCGCCGATGGCGCGTTTTTTCTCCATTTATGAAGTGACCGCCTGGTAATAAGATTTTGTCCCGGCCACTTTGGTATTCAATACCTTATCCAAATCAATCGTCCGCTTCAAAAGCTGACGCGTCTTAGTGCTCAGTTCAGCAATTTTCTTAGTTTCAGGCTCATCCGGCTCATACTTGGTTTCCCCTTTAAGCCAGGAAAAGAATTTTTCCCTCTCTTCTGCGTCCGCCGTATCGAGAATGATCTCAATCTCACGCTTCGCAGTGCCGTACTTATCCATTTCCTCGCCCCGCATCTTCAAGATCAGCTGCATGGATTCCTTGTCATTTCTCGCCATGGAATCTCCCATATCCTTCGTCAGTCTTTCGATTTCTACCATGTGCATATAATTCCGCTGTACCCTTCTCAGGATCTCTGTCAGAAATTCTTCTCTGTTCTCCATATATCCTCCTACATAGCTGCCGTCTGCAGAGATATGCCGTACGGCAGACTACATGGCAACTGACTTGCTGGCTTCTTTGAATGCGTCCCGAAGCTCTATCACGAGAGGCTTCAGTTCCTGAATCACGGCAGTCTTCCTTCCGGCCTGCAGCCGACTCAGTTCATAGAGGAAAAACTCATACATTCTCCTCAGTTCATAGCTGATCTTATACTCCATATTTAAGGTAAAATCAAGATATTGTACAATCTCCTTTGACCTCTGAACCGACTTATTAAACAAATCATAATCTTTGTCTTCTAATGCAACCTGCGCCCTGGCGAGACGCTTAAGCAGCTCATCATAAAGAAGCAGAAGCATCTCACTGCTTGTCATCGTATTTACAGACTGCAGTTTATATTGTTCATATCCATTTTGATACATGTGTTTCCCCTTTTCGGTTTAAAATCGTTGCAGACCACCGGCCAATCAGTGACATATCGCTTAATCGTTTGTAAAGTTTAGAACATGGAGCTCAGATAGCTGGACTGACTATTCATATTGTTGATCAATGTCTCCAATGACGAGAACTGTGAAATATAACGATCCTGTTCTGTCTTCAGCCGATCATTCAGCGTATCAAGCAGCTTATTGATGCCTGTGAGCTGATCATAGTAATAATTTTGCGTAAGACTCAATGCGGCACTCTTTGATCCTGCCTTCCGGATCAGAACACCTTTATCCTCCATCGGACCTGTCGTCTTGACATATTTGTTCATCACATTCTTCAGGTTCGTTGCGAGTCCGTTAAATGTCTCATTCCCATTTGCGTCTACTCCATTCGTAGATGTAAACAGCTTCTCTACACTCTCCGGATTGGTTTCTAATGCCGCGCGGAGTTTTGTCTCGTCAATGGAAAGTTTTCCGTTATCAGCGTAGTTGCTGGAAACAGAAATACCAACATTCTGTAATGCTATCAGATTACCGCCGCTGACTACAACACGCAGATCCATGCTCAGGTTTCTCAGATCACTGTCGCCATAGAGAAGACCAGCCTTCGCCTTAGCCTCCCATTTCTCAACCTCACTGTCAGATAATTCACTCTTCTGTTCGGAGGAAAGCGGATCATAATCCCTGTCATGCTTTGTTGTCAGTTCAGTATTTACCATATCTACGATTGCGTTGTAGTCTTCCACAAAGGACTTAATGGTGGAGAGTACACGGTCGACGTCTACTTCTGCGGTAATCTCTACTGGGTCAACATCCGTATCTCTTTCGTCTGTAACTTTGCCATCTGCATCTTTCTTAAACCCAAATTCACCTTTCAGTGTAAATGTAAGACCATCTACCGTAAATGAATTCGTTCCCCTTCTCAGTTCTACCTCTTCATCGGAACCAGCATACTTCACCCGAATGATTGCATCCTCTCCGCGTTTCCCTTCATCGTCTACACCACTAATGCCAAGTTTGAAAATGTCATTCAATGCATTGACAGAACCCTCTTCGTTTCCTTTAAAATGAATAACGCCGCTCTCACCATCTTCTTTGGATGTAAATGTAAATTTATCAGATGCTTCCTGATAGGATACAGTGACATTCGCATCGCTTTTATTGATAGTATTTATCAAATCTCTTACAGATGCATCTTCCCTGATAGAAATGGTTTTTCCATTAAGTTGAAAATCATACCACTGTTTTGTTACGGGATTTCCGGCTTCGTCTTTAATATCGTTTCCGTCTGCATCCTTTAAAGTTTCTACCGTTCCTGCTTTAAAGTCATTCCCAGTTCCTAATAATGTTCTCCAATTTGCATCTAAATTCGTACGGTTTGATGAACCCCTGCTCAAATTCAAAGCCTTTAACGCATCATCATCCCCATCGACAATTTTTAAAATGGAAGACTTATCTTCTTGGGTAGTATCTTTTGGAGTTACTGTTTTGAAAGTAAGTTTACCGCCTGCGTCATCAACCAAAATTCTATCTTTTCCAAATTTTGTATCCAGTTCTTTCTGGAGTGATTCCTTAACCTCAGCTAATGTTGCACCTTTCGCTATCGTTACAGACTGAGAATTTCCATTATAAGAGAATGTCAACGTTTTACCTGTAACCATTTCTCCAAATGTATTCGTAAGTTTTGCGTCACTCGCGGTTGTTAAACCGGGCGTCTCCGTTATACTTTTAGAAACGTCTGTCCCTTCCATTCCCAGATTGGTTAATGCAGTACCTCCTGTTATCTTAAGAGGCGTATCTTTCTTTCCAGTAGAAGGATCATCCTCCTTGTTTGTGGCATTAAAAGTAAATTTTTTATCAGTATACGACACGGTCAGTGCGACACGGTCACTAAGTTTTCCGTTATCGTTTATTTTATAATTATTGAAAGAATCTTCAATTTGCTTTGCAACCGCCTTCCCCATCTCCGCTTCAGACATCCCATCTTCAAGCCCGCTCAACGTAATGGTATACGTTTCTTGTCTATCGCCCGTTCCATATGAAAATTCTATTGTTTTGCCGTTTAAAGCCGCATATGTGTCGGAATCAGTCGCTTTAATCTCTCCCGAACTTAATTTATAAGTTGAATTTGTATCACTTACCCCTGGTGAAGACCATGTCGCGTTCTGCGCCCTCTGCTTCACTGCCATAATGGTCATGGCATCTGCTCCGCTTGCCGTTCCGGACACCGCCACATACTTGCTGTTAGCGCCGCTCGTGGTGATCTTGTTCCTGCCCCAGAGCACGGAACTGAACAAGTTGCTGGAAGACGTCAGAGTCTCCGTATATTTTCCATGGAAAGAGATCATCTTATCACTGATGGTACGGACAGCTTCCTGCATCCACTCAATTTTCTGCTTCTTCTGCTCCTGCTGATTGATCTTCGTCCTGGTACCTATTGTCATACCCTCGATCAGTTCGTCTCTGTCCAGACCGCTGGCCAGACCGCCGTAGCCTCGGATACTGCTGCTTGTTGAACTGGTTAATGATCCTACTGATGCCATAATAATCCTCTCCTTCTTTTCTGTTCATATTTTTCATGACCGGCCGGCGAAGCACTCCGTCCCGGCAATCCGGTAAAATGCTGAAAATACATCCTGCGAACTCCCTAAAAGACGAAAAACAGGCTTCTGCTTTCCGATCATACGATTGCGTAATATCATATACTGCAATGCTTTAGTTCCTCTTTATCTATGTATCGCTTCCTCAAATGGAGCAAATACTAACTGATAAATTTTATTTTATTCTGTACTTATTTATCGGCATATAGTATACTTTAATTAATAGCGAAATGAGTTTTTTTACGAATGGAGGAATATATTTTGGCTACTATCATCGTACTCACCAATCAGAAAGGCGGTGTAGGCAAGACAACCACATCTACCGCCCTGGCGGCCGGACTGGTCTCTTTTTATCATAAAAAGGTACTTGCGATTGATCTCGACCCGCAGGGGAATCTGGGCTTTAGCCTTGGACTTGACATTGAAGAAGGACGCACGATCCACGACGTAATGACAGGACGCACTTCCGTACGGGACGCCATCCAGTCAACCGACTACTGCGATGTGATTCCTTCGAATATCCTGCTGAGCAGCGCGGAGCTTGATTTTACCTCTTCCGACCGGGAGCTTTTATTGAAGAACTCCCTGGCTCCTGTTGCCGCTGATTACGACTATATCATCATCGACACTCCGCCTGCATTGAATATTTTGACGGTCAATGCATATGCTGTGGCCGATTATCTCATTATCCCGATGGCACCGGAGATTTTAAGTCTCCTTGCCGTTACACAGATCAAGGAGACCATCGACTCCGTCCGCGAAAGCCTGAACCCACACCTGGACGTGCTTGGAATCCTCCTCACAAAGTATAATCCGCGCACGCTCCTTGCGCGGGAAGTGAAGGAAATGGCGGAAAATATTGCCGCGCAGATCGGGGCCTGCGTATTTGACACGCAGATTCGCTCCAGTGTTTCCGTGGCAGAAGCACCTGCTCATGGTCTCAGCATATTTGACTATTCCCCCCGGGCAAAGCCGTGCCAGGATTACAAAGATTTTATTAAGGAAATTAAAATCATGATGAGGACCAAAACACTCCAGGAGGTAAGATAACATGGCCAGAAGAAGTAATAAAACCGCACATGTACTGAACCTGCTCGCAGGGCATGAGGCGTCTAAGGAGGCAGAAGAGCAGGCTTCCGCAGCGGAAAATGCATCCGCTGATGCCGCCTCGCAGGCGGCGCAGAAGGCTCCCGAAGGATCTGCGGCACAGGCGTCCGGCGGAGGTACGTCAGGACAACCCGTTTCCGGAGGCACCGCTTCCGGCAATGGGACTCAGACTGCCGCCGCGCCAACCGTTCCCCCGGCTCCTGCCCCTGCCGCATCCGGGCCGAATAATATCGCCATGATCGACAAGACCGGAGAGGACCCGGTGGCCGAATTGATCCAGCAAAAGCTGTCCAGCGAATTTGAAAAGCAGATGCAGCAATCTTCACCGGATATTCTCGCGCCGGATGACGCGGAACCCTTGGCAGATGTCATTTCCCCGGATGCCCCCATGGAAATGGAGGACCCGGCGCCTGCCGCGGACGCGGACGATATTCCGGCTGCTGACATGGACCTGGATATCTTGCTTGCTTCCGATGCGGAAGAAATTGAGACACTGGTGGATGAGGCACCGGGGGAACCTGTTCCAACACAGGATAGCGTTGCTCCTCCGCAGACGGCTGCAGCCCCTGTACAGGAAGCACCGCCGGAACCCGTTCCGGCACAGGAGATCACGCCTGCTCCGCAGACGGCTGCCGCTCCCGTACAGGAAGCTGCTCCAAAGCCCGCTCCGGCACAGGAAAGCGCTCCCGCCCCACAGACGGCTGCCTCTCCTATACAGGAAGCTGCTCCGGATCCCGCTCCGGCACAGGAAAGCGCTCCCGCCCCGCAGATGACTGTTGCTCCAAAGTCCGAAGCTCCATCTTCTCCGATGCAGGAAGCCGAACCGGCTTCGGAGATTCCGGCTGCTTCCGCCCCGGTTCCGGAACCGGAGCCGGAGGAGGACTTTGCTGCGGTCAATGTCATGGAACATATTGTAAATGATAAGATCATTTATTTTATGCGGCAATTTGATGTCTGTACCTGCAGCCGCTGCAAAGCCGATGTTACGGCCTTGACCCTCAACGGCCTGGCTCCAAAATACATTGTTACCATGAAAGCCGCTGTTGACCCGCTTCTCAGTTACCACACGAACCGCCTGATTTCCGATGTCACTGTGGAAGCTACAAAAGCCTGCATGATCGTAAAGGATAATCCGAGACATTAGACTATATGGAAGGTTATTCAGAAAGGAGACAGGCAAATATGTACTCTGTTTGATACGATAGCTAAAGAAGGCAAAGCGAAAGGTAAGGCAGAAGAAATTATTGAAACAGGCTATGAATTTGGAATGTCCAAAAGTGACATTTTGGAGCCTCTCCAAAAGAAGCTGAATGTTTCTCTTCAAAAAGCGCAGGAATATTTTAACATGTTTGCAAAGCATACCGCATAAACCGAAGCAGTATTAAAAACGAACAAAAGCTGTTGGTACATGGATAAAGTCTATGTGCCAACAGCTTTTGTTATAGCAGCCGATTTTTGCTTTGTAAAAGTTTCCAAAGCCCTTTATATGGGTTCAAATTTAATCCTGAATCCGTACATTAAGACGCCAAAGTTGACCAAAGTGAAGTTCATGCTCCTTTTTTAGTTCCTTCTGTTTTATATCCTATTTTTCGCATGTATTGAGCTTCTTTTATCTATTGCAATTTAAATTATTCAATAGTATACTTTAGGC
>VSNK01000303.1 GCA_009774255.1 Faecalicatena sp. | reverse complement strand
GCTATTTTAAGCTATGTGGATGGTGTTGATTCAGAAAGAATCCATGATTTTCATGTGGAATCGCTTCAGCCTCTTTTGGAAAAGCTGATACAGAAAGAACTGGAAAAAGCCATGGGCGGACGCTTGGCAACATCTTCTGGTGAGGAAAAGCAATCTTCAGTTCCGGTTTTGGATCTCTCGCCTGAAGAAAAGGAAATGGATGAAAGTATATCTCAGAACATCCTGGAGGCAATGGATACTTTCCGCAGGAACTAATCGGATTTATAAATATAGATGTTACAAAAAGGAACAGAGAAAAAAGCAGTCCTATCACAAGCGGGGCTGCTTTTATCATATCCGGATATTTTTTATCCTTTATCTCAACTCACAAATTTATCACAGGTTACTCACAGATTCGTTTTTTATACTCAGAAACAATGGTTAAGTCAATATGGGACGCAAAATAAAGACTACTGGTTTTGGGATGCTGCGGATAAAAGACCGCGCAATGTCCCCAGTGCCAGGCGCTTTGTTTCATTGGAACACTGATTAAGTTCTGCGATAATCTGTTTCATGGTAGAATCCATGGGCTCGTTTTCACCATTAAAAACTGCATCTATGGATAAATTCAAATAAGATGCCAATAAGTACAAATTTTCAAAACGGGGATTACCATTGTAATTTTCAATATCAGAGATGGTGCGGAGAGATACATGCACCATTTCAGCAAGAGCATTCTGGGACAGATTTCTTCTTAATAGTTCTTCTTTTACTGCATCTCCTAACCTGGATAAACCAGAAAAGCACGATACAAAATTTTGCCATATTGCGCAAGAAATTGTTCCTAAGTGCCTAATAATTTCTTAGCCATCATTTGTATCACCTCACTTAAACAGGAGATAAAACAAAGAATTACTTTACTGCATATCTGCAGAAATGTATCCGATGGAAGAGATGGAATTATCTGAAGAAAAAAGAAAAGATTGGCAGAGTAGAAAGGCCTTTAGAAGAATCTTTGGTGGGGTTTGGTCCTTTGATAGATGAAATGTTAGAATCACGTTATAGAGAAGAAGTTCTTTCCAGAGAACAGGAAGGACGATATCCAGGATGGAATGAATTATCAGACCAAAAGCTTACAGAAGCTCTTGTGATGCTTCGAGAGGATGAAAGGCATTTCATTTACCAGCATGTTTTTGAGGAGAGAACTTTTAGAGAGATAGGTTGTTTGAGATGACTGAGTTACCTTGCTCTGTCCAGAAGATTTAGTGATATGCAAAAAATCATATGAGCATGTGCAGAAAAAATCACAGAAGCGAATGGTAAACACAGATGTGAGATGAGCAAAAACAAGTCGAGTATATCAAAAAATATCAGGACGATTCCGGTCTATGACAGAGCCTGTGGAATCATTATGTTCAGGAAAAGTTGCGCGGTACTGGGTAGGGGTAAGTCCTGTGGACTGTTTAAACTGCCTCATAAAGTGCACATCATTTTCATATCCGCACTGTTCGGAAATATAGCGGATTGACAGAGACGTGTTCATGAGAAGTTGTTTAGCATATTCGATTCGGGCATAAATAATATCAGCTTTGCAGGTAATGCCAAAATACTTTTTATAGAGATGCTGAAAGTAGGAAGGACTGAGACAAATCTGGTGAGAGAGATTGGCAATATCCCATTTGAGGTATGGCCGTGTATAGATTTTGGAACGGAGCAAAGCAAATTTGTCATATTTTTTTCCTCCTATGCCTGTCTCACTCTCTGTGATCTGTTCGGAGATCTTATTGAAAAAAATATGAAGAAAGCAGTCTATTGTGCTTTTTTTCTGAGCACTTGAGGAGTAATATTCCACGCTGAGGCTGTTGATCAGCAGAGAAAAATATTCGATGTCATTTAAGGGCACAGGTGTTTCCAGAGGGATATTCAGATCTCTGATATATTCCTCGTCGGCAGAAGAAAAATTCAGATGCATCCAGTCGTTGGCGAAAGCTTTGCCATCGGCACGGTAGTACTGGGGGGAATCTTTGGAATACAGGAAAAAGATATTTGGAGGGGTATGCAGATCAGTACCATTTATTGTAAAGACAGCAGGGCTTTTTACGAGCAGGGCAAGATAATCCCCGGAACCGAGAGGACGGTTGATATTAAGATCAGCGTCATGTATATGATTATACCCGATTAAAACAAGATCCATAAGCTCCTCCAAAAAGTATTTTTTATCAGTTATCCCAAATTTTATATCATTTATTTCACTATGTCAATAGTGTACAATAAATGATATAAATAGCAGTAACTATTCGGTTACAGGTCACACCTTGACCAGGCGTGACCTGTAACTCAGGCCGCATTTTGAATTGCCTGTGGCAATGGGCGGCCTGAATACCAGCTTTTATGTGCATCCTCCCGGCCAATCAGCGTGGTGATTGGTCGGGATGTGACATGTAACACTATTCGGTCGAGTAGACATACCCCGCAAGGGGGTATGTCTACTCGATCTGCTCAACAGAATTGGGAGGGGTGAATTATGAATTTTTTTTCACAGGACAATAAAGTTATTCAGATTTTGAGCCGGATTGGGGATTTGATGATATTGAATTTTTTTGCACTTGTCTGCAGCATACCTGTTATAACATGCGGAGCGTCCTTGAGTGCATTATATGCGGTTACATTAAAAATGGTAAGAGATGAAGAAGGAGAAATAGGAAAATCTTTCATAAAAGCATTTAAGGGGAATTTTAAGCAGTCTACGCTTATTTGGATAATAGGGATGGGGATCAATTTATTTTTGTATGTTGATATTAGAATTCTGAGCGGGTGGAATGGAACACTATCTTTCGGATACAAAATGCTTTTATTGGTATTCCTGGTATTTGTAAGTATGTGTACGATGTTTTCATTGGTTGTGCAGGCAAGATTTGAAAATACATTGATAAATACAATAAGAAACGGGAGCTTTATCTGTATCCTTCACATTATAAAGTCAGCGGCGATATTTGTGATCATGCTGGCTCCAATATGGATTTGCATATTTTTTCCGAGGGTTTTTATATTTATGATATTATTAGGAATGTCAGGAACGGCATATTTGAATAGTATTTTTTTTAGAAAGATTTTTGAAAACTATGAATGAAAAGGGGCTGTGAAAAAAGTCACCGCGGTCAGGTTTTGTCCGTAATGTCGCGGAAGGAATAGGCAGTTTCCGTAATCTGCGTCAGGGAGGAATTTTATGAAAGATGTATTATGCAAATGGGGAAAATGGTTTGACAGATATTGTGTAAAGAAAACGTTCTACTTTTCGTATATATTGTGTATTCTTCTTCCGCTGATCATTACAGACTGCACGATCCTGTTCATCGTGATGCATTCGGACAGGACGCTGCGGTACAGAGAGATGGAGAACGCCGCAAACGCGGTGCAGTACTATATAAGCAATTCTGCCGAACAGGCGGCAGGGTACACCAAGAAGATTTATACGAATAAATATATCAATGATTTCCTTGGAAAGCAATATGAGGATACTTACGATTATGTAACTGCCTACTATGATTTTTTCAAAGGGATGTGGTTTGACGGCGCTATGGGTTCTAATTACGCAAGAACCGTTTTGTACGGAAACAATGATACGCTGATCAACGGCGGAAAGGTTTCGGGGATCGGCAGGGAGGCGGGCGCTCCATGGTATCGGCAGTTTAAGGCATCAGGCCGGCAGCAGATGCTGCTGTTCGACTATGATCATTCCGGGGTCAGTCCAAACCGGAGGCTTTTGTTCCTTGCGCGGCTCAATTCATTTGACCGCGCAAGTGAAAATTTTCTTTTGGTGGAACTGGATTACGCGGAAATCAGCAGGTATCTGAAGGAAATGAATTACGCGATGGATGTGTTCATCTGCCGGGACGGGGAGATCGTATTGTCGAACGGGAGAGCTTCCGGTACGAACAAAGAGTACGAGAAATTTACGGAATATGATAAAGTGGGATATCAGTCAGGCATGCAGATATACGGAACGGAGCTTGACATATATGTCATGAATTCCAAAGATACGATCGCGAAGGAAATAAAAAGGCAGCTTCCCATCATCGTGTTTCTTTTTCTGGTAAACGCAATCCTTCCTGTGATCGTTTACAGGGAAAAGCTAAAGGAACAGGAGATTATAGTTGAGCGGCAGAGAGCGGAACTGCTGGCATTGCGGAGTCAGATCAATCCTCATTTTTTATTCAATACGCTGGAAAGTATCCGGATGCACAGTGTGATCAGAAAAGAAAAAGAGACGGCGGAAATGATCGAAAAACTGGCGGTATTACAGCGGCAGTATGTAGAGTGGGGCGAGGATATGGTGAAGGTATCAGAAGAGATGGAGTTTGTGCGGACATATCTGGATATCCAGAAATACCGTTTCGGGGACAGGCTGTCCTATGATATAGAAATGGATGAAAGCTGCAGTGATTTTATAATACCGAAGCTGTCGATCGTCACATTTGTAGAGAATGCCTGTGTGCATGGAATTGAAAGCAAGCAGTCGGCCGGCTGGATATTCGTGCGTATTTATCTCGAAGATCTGTATATGCACATCGAGATTGAGGATACGGGAAAGGGCATGGAAAAGGAAAAAATGGAAAGCCTGCTGTGGAAAATGCGCAACGCGAGCATTGAGCTTTTGCAGGAGAAGGAGCGCGTCGGTATCATAAATGTCTGCCTTCGGCTTAAGATGAAGACAGAGAATGAAGTGGAATTTGAACTTGACGGGGAAGAGGAAGTTGGATTTTTAACACATATAAAGCTTCCATGCAAATATTTAAAGCCGGAGGTGGCACAATGTTAAAGGTATTATTGGTAGACGATGAACAGATCATCATGCAGGGGCTCGTGGCATTGATCGACTGGGAGAAGGAAGGCTTCATCATTGCGGGGACAGCTTCTAATGGGAAGGAAGCGCTGCAGTTTATAGAACATCACCATGTAGATCTGATCCTGGCAGATATCAATATGCCGGAAATCTCCGGACTGCAGCTTCTGCGGAAAATCCGTACCGAGCAGCTTTCGGACGCATATTTCATCATATTAAGCGGGTTCGCGGAGTTTTCCTACGCCCAGGAGGCAATCCGGTATAAATGCACGGATTATCTGTTAAAGCCGATCAATAAGGAGCAGCTTCTGGATGTACTGCATAAGGTCAGTGAAATGACGGCGGATAAGGAGGCGGAGGACCGGACAAGCCGGAAGATGGAGCGGGAATACCTCGCAAGGAATCTCATTGCGGTCATCAATGGAAAATACGATGAAGTCAATCTGGAAATCATCCGGGAGCAGATGTGTTTTAAAGGCAGCATCCGATATATTGAGATACAGCTGAATGAAGAGCTGCTTGATGAAGAGACCGCGGATGAAGAGAAGCGGAAATATCAGAGACGGTTATCAGAGATCTGTGCGGATTATCTGGGAGATTACGCGGATCATTGTGTATTTGACGTATCCGGAAAAGAGAATATATATGATATTGGTTTTGTGTACTGCGGCTATATGGCGGAGAAGGACTTCCGGACAGAAAAAAATTATCTTGAAAATTTTCTCTCTTATCTGCGGGAGGAAGCAAAGCTTCCTGTGATCATGCTGGTTGGAAAAAAGGTGGACGATATCCGGAATATAGCGAAATCATACAGCACGGCCTGTATCCTGAGATCATGCCAGGGCTTTAAAAACCTGAAGGATATCTATTATTATGACGAAGAGGTACAGGTGTCCGGCAGCGGAGCGGTTCTGTGCAAGAAAGAGATCGATGCCTTATTGCAGGTCATTGAACAGAATCAGGAGACAGAAATCGCGAAAGCAGTGGATGATTTCTTTGAAGAAATTCAGAGAATAGGGGGGGTGGATGGCAGGAGTTTAAATATCGATTATCTGCTCTTTCAGCTGATCCACCTTGCGACACAGCAGGATGACAATGTCAATCAGGAAGAAATCCTGAGGCTGATCAGCGAGCGGTCTTTTAAAGAAGGGCTCACGCGGGGGAGTAAGGACCATGTATTGAGCTTTTCCTGTGAGTATGCCCGGTATCTTGCCCAGCTGCGCCAGAACGTATCAGGAGGCATTCTGCAGAAGATCGAGAAGGAGATCCGGGAGCATTTTCCGGAGAATCTGACTCTGAAAGGGCTGAGTGAGAAATATTATGTGAACAGCGCATATCTGGGACAACTGTTCCGGAAAAAATATGGGTGTTCCTTCAAGGATTACCTGAACCGGACCAGAATTGACGCGGCGGCTTCACAACTGGTCCAGACAGATAAGAAGATTTATCAGATCGCGGAAGAAGCAGGCTATCATAATCTGGATTATTTTGTGAGTCGTTTTATTGAAGTAAAGGGCTGTACACCTGCAAAATACCGGCGGAATGCAAAAATTTAAATATAAATCTTCTTACTAAATCAATAATGAATGAACCACAAAAAACAATTAATATCAATGACATC
>VSNK01000302.1 GCA_009774255.1 Faecalicatena sp. | reverse complement strand
ATTGTTACACATCTGTTATCCTATATTAGCCAGGATTCAATAAATATCTAAAAAATTTTAATTATCCTTTTTCGCTCCCTTCGGAACATAAATACGATAATATTCGTTCTCATACGCTGTTTTATATTTTTCACTTCTTTCGATAACATCTAAAACCATTTCAACTTTTTCCGGTGACCGATATTCTCCCGTCTGATAAACATCAGCTAATACGATCACAGGATACATATCCTGCTCCAGTTTCATTTCCATTTGTGTTTGAAAGATTTCTAAGCCTATCAGATCAGGCCATGTAGATGTAAAAAAAGGAACCATATCCGTAATCACATATCCTATGGAAAAATCACCCAAAGTTATCATTTCGCAGTCATTGTATGGTTCCAGTATTTTAACTAAATTTTCCAAATATCCGGCTCTCTCAGCCGATGTTTTAATTCCCTTATATTCCTTTATATTGACTTCACAATTCAAAGATTCTTTCGCTGAATCACGATAAACAAATGTACTATAATATTGATATCCTTCTATACACAACAATGCGGCCAGTGTAATGGACATAATATATTTACAGCTGTTTTTTATAGGATCATATTTAAAGCCCAAGCTTGTCCACAGCGCACATACTGCCACGGCAACCGGAAATCCCATGAAAACGACATAAAAGCTTGTTCCATTATTTGTCCCGACTGTTAAGATCAGTTCCATAAATACACACCCCAGACAGATCGTACTTAATCTGATATCTTTCTTTCTGAGATAAAAAGATGAGGCCGTACATATTACAATAGCGTTCGTTACCAATATTTCCAAAATCGGAATGTGGGGCAATCTTTGACATAAAATAACTGCCCAAGCAAGCAGCGAAATTCCGCTTACTATTTCCACTATTTTATAACATCTCGCCCGTGCTTTTTCCGAAAGAATGTTTTCTTCCTGAAAATAAATTTTCACTAGTCCAAGCAAAAGGATCACGAAAAAAATTATAACTGTTTCATATTTTGCGGCATTCTGGAGTCCGGAGCTTATTCCATCAAAAAAGCGACTTTTAATATACACGGCACTGTATGAACTAGAACTATTAGCTAATGTCCTCATTGTACCGAACAACAGACTTGTAATTCCTGATTTTCCTAATGTCATAACACATAGAATAGTTCCAAGCAGTCCTCCTAAACAAATTCCTATAACCAGACTCCCTATATAGCTTAATATCGCTTTTATATTCTTCTTAATTCCCTGCCCAAAATACCAGATAATAAGTAAGCCGAAAGAAGTCTGCAATATATTAGGCAGCCGCACAAAAATATTAAGTCCAAGGATAAAGCCACTGATAACAATCCATTTTTTGTTCTTCTCATCCAGCCCTTTTATTAGTACAAAAAAAGCCAATATCTGAAAGAACATAGACAAGGTATCATAATGCACTATATGAATAAACGCGATAGAAAAAAATCCGCCCCCTGTCAGGAGCGCAACTAAAAGAAATCCATTCAAGTATTCCCGTAAAAGCCGAAAACTCAATAATGCCATACCGAAGTTCAATGCCCAGCAGGCCAGTGTAAGAAGAAAAACCTGTCCTTCCGGCACCGCATGGTACAGGATGCCGCCAAGAATATCCGTCATGATAATGGATGCGCCATTGACAGGGACTCCCTGATCAAATACATATTTATATTTTGCCAGCATATAGGCCATATCTGTCAGGTCAATCCCCTTCAGCATAGAAGGAAACATCAACGCATACATAGCGATTAAAAACAGATACATAAAGCATTGGCTCAATTTTGGCTTTTTTAATTCAATACTCTTCATCCTACTCATATATATGGATTCCTTCTTTGGTCTGTACAACGATTTTTATATTATTTAGATTTAAGGCTTCATTTTTTACTGTTGTCTCATATATTTCTGTTTCTTTTTTTCTCATATCAAAATCTTCATCCATAAAAAGCCAGACATATTCTTCACTGCCATCTCCGCCATTCCAGACAATCTTTGTCAAAGCTTCCCCCTGTTCCCAGGAAATAGTCTCCGGCAAAAGTTCTTTTTTCTCTGTTTTTTCCGCCTTCTTCATGACAGAAGCCATAACAGGATTAAAGTATTGAGAAATCATGCGGTCATAATCAAAATACCCCCTGGTCAATGCATACTCCGTAACTTCAAAAACCACACACTCCGGTTTGAAAATATTAAAATAATAATCAAAATCGATTATATTTTCGTAATTATGCACGTAAATATATTCTCCTAACGCATTTTTTAAATAAGAGGTTCCATATTCATTGATATAACTTCCCTGAAATACCAATGCCCTGGGAGAGCCCTGCTTCAGTCGGTTTTCATTTACGAAATCTCCAAACTTATGGTAGCTTAAATTTCTTACCACTTCATTGGAATATTTTTCTGTTAAATCTTCTGCTTCGAGAGCAATTGAAATATCCGGAACCCATTCCCGGATGGGAAACTGGGATACAGGAAGAGAGGTCTCGAGTTTTTTAGAAACAGTCAACTCCTCCCAAGTATTAATATGAATGCCGGGAAAATCGTTCCGCAGCTCTTCCAAGATTGCGTTCACACCGTAAAACGAGCCCGTGTAGTTCCAGTGTCCGGCATCATATTTTTGATTGAATACGGATTCTCCTTCCGCCGTAAGTCTCTTCATAAGCTCAGTATTGTTGATATAATTTATTTCCCGTTTATCCAACGCCTCCAAAAGGATGTCCCACCACGTATGATCGACATGCCAGCCCCTTGGCAGATATTCCGTTAAAACAGAAGATTTCGATGGTTCAATTGCAAACAAAAACGGAATTGATCTGGCTTCGCAGTAATCCTGTATCCTCCCGACCATATCTGCGAAAGCCTCTTCAAATGCACGGTCAGGCTCATTGCCTAATGTTGTCGTATATACATATCCGCCTTGCCCATATTGATAGATTGGATGCACCATTTTTCCAAACAGCTTATCATTGAGGACTGTGTAACCCAAAATCATCTGGTTCCGGAATCCAAGCCGGTCATTTACATAATTCTCAATAGCTTTCGACATGTCCTCTCCCTCCGCCCCCGGCTTCGGATGAAACGGATTCTCCGCCAGCATTCGGTTATCAATCTCGGAAGTGATTCCTGGCTTCCAGGAGAATGCAGCTACAGGAATAAGTATAAGCATAGCGAAAATCACAAGCATAGTCATTTTTATCTGTTTCAACGAGTTCCTCTCCTCTCAATATTGGAAATAAATGAAGGGATGATATGTCGAATTTACCATGCAGAGTATAGCTAACAAAAACAAGACCAGAAGTCCCGATCCTTTTAAGACACATCCAGCTCTCGTACTGAAAAAACGTTTTCCCCATGCCTGAATCTTATCATTTCCTGGAATCACGGCGCCTGCAACGCCAACAATTGTTAAAAAAGATGCACGGAAATCAAAATAATACTGCCAGCCTTCCCTGCCGCTTCCGGATTGCCCCAAAAGCATCATTCCCCATTCCTTCAGTTCCTGCAGATTCTGGAATCGGAATAACGCCCAAAACATCATTACGACAAACATAGTCCCCGCATATTTCAAGACTTGGGGAATCTTTTGATACCACCTTTGATCCCAGACGATGCGCTCTAAAATCACAAAAAAAGCGTTGATGCCTCCCCAAATAATATAATTCCAGCCCGCACCATGCCAGATTCCTGTAAGAGCGAATACCACCGCCAGGTTACATAGGGTTTTACGCGGCCCTCGCCTGCTCCCGCCCAGCGGAATATATACATACTCCCGAAACCATGAGCCCAGAGAGATATGCCATCTCCTCCAAAATTCTGTAATAGATTTTGACCGGTATGGAAATCGGAAATTCTCCTGGAAATGGAATCCAAAAATTTGTGCCAATCCGATAGCAATGTCCGAGTATCCTGCAAAATCATAATATATCTGAAGCATATACAAAAGCGCGGACAGCCATGCGGAAATGGTATCAACACATGGAATAGACAACATATCTGCCAAAATTAACTTCTTGGAAAAACCAATCATGATTCGTTCCACACCTGCCGCCGCGTCATCCAGAGTTGTCCTGCGGTCTGATATCTGCGGCTGGAAATCCCGCCAAAAAACAATAGGACCAGATACGACTTTAGGAAAAAAGGTAAAATACAGTAGACAATCCAAAAAGCTTCCGGCCGATGATAAACCTCGGTGGATATCTACTAAATATGATATGGCTGAAAATGTAATAAATGAAATTCCCAGTGGCGCCAAAGCAGAGGAACCCTGCATATTTACCTGGAAAACCGCATTCCATAATGGTACACAAAAATTCCAATATTTAAATCGAAGCAGAATCAGCAATGTAAAAAAAGCACCTATACACAGCGCTAAAAACGAAACTGAAATTTCTCTAAGATCCTGCTTTCCCTCTGCATTCGTCTGAAAAAGTGGAAATATCAGGTGTTTCCGATGACACATTTGAATCAATCGGCCTGCCAAATAAACCGCAACTATATAAAGGAAAAAGCGGTACATCCCATCAAACAATGCCCAGCCATAAAAAGCCAGGCTGATACCTGCCAACACCCAATCCTTCAGGCGCTGCTCCCGGAAGAAAATAACGTGCCGTTCCAAAAAGCCGCCGAACAGATAACAGATTATGCCCAGAGGAAAAAAGATAAATAAAAATATTTGTGTTGTGAATGCCATACTACGATAAACCCTTCTTCAACTTGCCGCATATCATCTCAACTTCTGTTTTTCTTAAATAAGGATGGATCGGTAAGCACAACACAGAGCCACATAATTTTTCCGTATTCGGGCAATGTGCTGTTTCACCTGCCGTACCTGCAAACGCACCCTGCCTGTGCATTGGTTTCTTATAATAAACCATGGTCGGAATGTCGGCCTCCTTCATGCACATTTGCAATTTTGCCCTGTCCACTCCTTCCGGCAGCTGAACCGTGTATTGTGCCCATGATGAAGTGTAGTTGTCCATAATTTCCGGCAATACCAGAGATGTAGCACTTAAAAATTCTCCGTACCATCGTGCCGCGTTGTCCACCATGTCCAGCTCTTCATCCCGAAATACAGGAAATTTCGCGAGTAACACCGCTGCCTGAATCGTATCCAGACGGCTGTTCATTCCAAGCCGGATATTGTTATATTTCGAATTCGGATCATTGGGATCGCTCATATCCTTTCCGTGTATGGCAATAGAACGGCAGAGTGATGCCCATTCCTCATTGTCCGTAAATATTGCTCCACCGTCTCCATAACAGCCTAAAGGCTTCGCAGGGAAAAAAGATGTGGTGGCTATATCCGCAAAACTGCAGGCCATTCGGCCGCCTATCCTCCCGCCAAAGCCCTGTGCCCCATCTTCCAGAAGAAACATATTGTATTTCTTGCATAGCCGCTTCAATTCCCCATACTCGGCAGGCTGGCCAAAAAGGTCAACCGCAATTACCAAGGTCGGTTTATGCCTGCCTTCCGCCTTCACCTGCTCTATAGATTTTTCAAGCGCGTCCGGGCTGATATTGTAAGTTTCCTTCCTTACATCTACAAAATAAGTGGGAAGACCAAGAGCTGCCGGGCATTCTCCTGAACTGAAAAATGTGAAATCCGGAACAAATACAGCACAATTCTTCCAGTCTTCTGACGGAATATTACTTAGCACTGCCATTAACGCGATTGTAATAGCGTCCGTTCCATTTCCACATGTAATACAATGTCGGACTTTAACATAATCAGCCAATATTGACTCCAATTCACTGACCTGAGAACCAGATATAAAATTTGCCTGATCTATCACTGACCGGACTGCATTATCAATATTCGTTTGTATGTATTGATATTGTCTGTTTAAATCCCTAAATCGCATTATAATCTCCTTTTGATCCACTTTGGAGCTATTCAGATCATTCTTCACTTTTTATATTTATAATCCCAAAAAGAATACTTTTTAGATATCTTATCCTGTTTTTGTATATGTTCATTTCGAAAAAGAATAAGATTATACAGATAAGTACTTTTATCCCGATCAACATATCCATCGATAAATAGGATACTGATAACAAAACAATGAAACATATCAAAAGCTTCTTCAGATCATATCCGCAATCAAATAGTTTTCCCGAATAATAATAGCTGATCATAAAGATAATACTTTCTGTAATTAATGTTGCAATCGCTGCCCCCAAAAAAGAATATTTTGGTACAAGCAGAAAATTCATTATTATATTAGCAAGCGCTCCTGTTCCTGATATTTTCAGGTATAAACCGCCCTTTTTTCTAATTGTAATCCCATATCCCGCAACAAGTCCAACCACATGAATACTGTGCGCAAAAAGAAGAATCCCTACTACCTTATAAGAAGAATGATAGGCTTGCGCAGTCATTAATTGTACGATTTCTTTTGAAAATAATGTTGCTGACGCGGCTGCAAAAGATAAAATCATAATAAGTAAAT
>VSNK01000301.1 GCA_009774255.1 Faecalicatena sp. | reverse complement strand
ATAATGGGATGCCCTTGGGTATACCTTGTGAAACGGCCGGATGGCCATAATGGGATGCCCTTGGGTATACCTTGTGAAACGGCCGGATGGCCATAATGGGATGCCCTTGGGTATACCTTGTGATATAGCCGCATGCCCATCTTGGGATACTCTGGGGTATCATAAGAATCACTGCAGAAGGAGGAATTATTGATGATTAAAAATGAGGAACTGCCGATTGGTTTTACGATGGAGCTGGCACAGCATACCGATATACTAAATCAATTTGCACAGCTTTCAGAGGAACGCAGGAAATCGATTATCGAGGGCGCACGCAATATGCATTCACGGGAAGAGATGCGCAATTATGTTGAGAATATGTGCATTTCTAAAGAACTATATGAAAAAAATCTGTGAAGAAGGAACTGCCGGGAATTGGGAGTTGTGAAAACTCGGGAAAGGGGTATCACAATGCCAAAAATCATGATCATAGAAGACGAACCCGCAGTGAGGGACGAGCTGTCTCTCCTGCTGGAAAATGAAGGCTACCTGACCCAGCCTGTGACGGATTTTACGGATATCCCGGAGCAGGCTGCCCGGTATGCACCGGACCTGATCCTGCTGGATATCGGACTGCCCGGCCGGGACGGGCTGGCCGTGTGCTCCCACATCCGAAGGAATACCAGCGTCCCCATCATATTTGTGACCAGCCGGGATTCCGCTATGGATGAACTCCGGGCGCTGAGCCTGGGCGGGGATGATTATATCACGAAGCCGTACAACATCCTGGTTCTGCTGGCTCGGATCAAGGTCATCCTCCGCCGCTGCGGCGGGATGACAGAGCCGGATATACTGGAAGCAAAGGGGCTCCGGGTCAATCTGACTAAAGGCACGGTATCGGCGGGCACTCAGACGGCGGAGCTGACCCGCAACGAGCTGCAGATCCTGGCGCACCTGATGAGCCACGCCGGGGAGATCGTGGCACGGGCGGATCTGATCGAAGTCCTGTGGGACAATCAGATCTACATAGATGACAATACCTTAAGCGTAAACATGACCCGTCTCCGTTCCAAGCTGGATGCCCTGGGGATGCCTGACTGCATCAAGACCCGCCGGGGGATGGGATATCAGCTGTGAATAAAAAGAAAGTATCGCGTACAGAAAGCCTGCTGTACGGATGGCAACAAGGAACTGTGACGGAACCTGCTGTACGGATGAACTGTAAAAAATGGAGGCCCCGCTATGACATTTCAGGAATATGTATCTGACCGCTTGGAAAATATGGTACTGCACTGGTTCGCTGCGGCCGCGGCGGCCGTTTTTTTGCTGGTCACGGGAACTCCCGCAGGCATCCTGGTCCTGCTGATGATCCTGTACACGCTGGGTCTGGCAATCCTGCGGGCAGTCGATTTCCTCCGCATCCGCGCACGGCTGCGGGAGCTGGAGGCCATACTGGAGGGCCTGGACAAAAAATACCTGTTTGCCGAATGTGCGCCGGTCTCCGGCGGCATCTATGAACGTCACCTTCTGGAGCTTATGCGCCGCTCCGGCAAATCCATGATCGGCGCGGTTTCCGATGCCCAGGCGGCCCAGCGGGAATACCGGGAATATATCGAGAGCTGGGTTCACGAGATCAAGGCGCCGATGACTGCCGCCCAGCTCATCTGCCAAAACGCGGACGGCGAGACGCGCCGCAAGCTGACCCGGGAGCTGGCCCAGATCGAAGCCCATGTGGAGCGCGCCCTTTATTATGCCCGGGCGGAAAGTCCGGAGCAAGACTGCGTCATCCGAAAGGCGAACCTGGACGAAATCGTTTCCCAGGCCATCCAAAACCACAAGAGCCTGCTGATCCAGAGCGGAATGCGTGTGGAGACAAAGGATCTGGATGTGATCGTCTATACGGACGACAAATGGGCGTGCTTTATCCTGGGCCAGCTTCTGCAGAACGCGGCCCGCTATCGCGGGAAAGATCCCTCCGTGATCCTGTCCGCCCGTACCTTTGGAAAACAAGTGCAGCTTCGCGTACAGGACAATGGAATCGGAATCCCTTCCCACGAGCTGCCCCGAGTATTCGACCGTGGCTTCACCGGCAGCAACGGACGCAGCCGGGGCCAAGCTACAGGGATGGGGCTGTATCTTTGCCGGAAGCTGGCGGGTTTTCTGGAAATCAGCCTGCAGATCACTTCGGCGGAAAATGACGGGACCTGCGTGCTGCTCACTTTTCCGGCGAAGGAAATGACTTAGACTCAGGATAAACCTTCCTATATAAGGCGGCGGAATGAGGCGTACTGGGCATCCTCCAGTGCGGCTGCAACAGCGCTGTTGTTACCCGCGATCGTATCATCCAGAAGCTTTCTCCACCGTCCGATCAGTTTCATCCAATGTTCACTGAAATGATCGTTGCCCAGAAAATTCCGAAACTCAACCCGTACTTCCTCGTTAGGCACATATGCGGTTCCATGCGCCGAGTCACAGGTCAGATACCCTAAATGGATCAAGAGTGTCAGCACATCATCCTTTGTCCGGAACCTTTGAAAATCATTCTGAAACTGTGATGTGTTCACAGCGATTTTTGCGCCGCCGATCAGCCTGGCCACGGTCTCCTGTAATCCATCAAAATTCATATCAATATAGTCTGTCAGCGCTTCCGACGCGGAAGTCCTGCCCCAGAATGAACGGCAATTCTTCTCCCTGCACGCATTCATGACTGAATACGGATTGTAGACCGCATGCTCTTTCGACATCTCATATCCATCATACCATGCTCTCATGTCATCGAAATTCATTTTGCTCTTCCTGCAGAGCTTTTTGACTTCTGTCTCAGAAAATCCTGTATATTTTGCGAAATCTCCCGGATGCAGCATGGAGTACTCATGAAAATCAGAGATTGCCGATTGTGTCCCATCCTTTTTAATCGGCAGGATTCCTGTCATGTAAGCCGCCGCCACGGCCTTTGGCGTAAAGGTTCCATTCTTGAACCACTCCCGCAGCAGATCCAGGTATCTTTTCTGTGCGGTCTCATCATCCTTCGCTTCACGGATCATTGCGTCCCATTCGTCGATGATAAAGACAAATGGCTTCCCTTCTTTTTTTTCGACACTCCGGATCAATAAATCACTGGTCAACTGTAACTAAATCTTACAAAAATGTAAGCAAAATCCATATCAATTCCATACCACCTCCTCCCTTTTTGATGTATGATAGCAAGGAACCGTATGAAAATGATTCACAGATCGCATGCGAAAGCAAATACGATACATCAAGGAGGGATTCCTATGCTGCAGGTGAAAAACATCGAAAAATACTACGGCAACAAGGACAACGTAACCAAAGCCTTGGACCGGATCAGCTTTGACGTGGCCGACGGGGAGTTTATCGCCATCATGGGCGCGTCGGGCAGTGGAAAGACCACACTGCTCAACTGCATTTCCACCATTGACATGGTCAGTGCGGGAAGCATCCTTCTGGACGGGGTAGACATCAGCGACCTTGGCGCCGCGGAGCTGGCTCGTTTCCGGCGGGAGCGGCTGGGCTTTGTGTTCCAGGATTTCAATCTGCTGGACACCCTGACCATTGAGGAAAATATCGGCCTGGCCCTCACCCTCACCCATGCCGACCCTGACGCCGTGCAGCGGCAGGTCCACACAGTGGCTTTAAAGCTTGGGATTACGGAAATCCTGAGAAAATTTCCCTACCAGGTATCCGGAGGACAGAAGCAGCGGGCGGCCTGTGCCCGCGCCTTGGTGGCCGGACAGACCCTGCTGCTGGCAGATGAGCCCACCGGAGCTCTGGATTCCAGGGCATCAAAAAACTTGCTGGAGATCATGACCCACATGAACCGGGAGATGGGCACCACCATTCTCATGGTCACCCACGATGCGTACAGCGCAAGCTACGCCTCACGAATCCTGTTTTTAAAGGATGGGCGCATTTTCAACGAGCTACTCCGGGGCGGACGGGACCGTCCCGTATTCTACCATGAGATTTTGGATGTGCTGGCTCTGTCAGGAGGTGATCTCAGTGACGTTATTTAAGCTCTCCCTGCGAAATGCCAGGCGCCAGGCGCTGGATTACCTGGTTTACTTCGTGACCGTCGCCCTGACCGCCGCATTGATGTATGCCTTCAACGGCCTGGTCTTTTCCGAGGAAATCATGACCCTCAGCAGCCTGATGGCAAGCATCCCGATCGTTGTGATCTTCGCGAGCATCGCGGTCATCTGCATCCTCGGCTGGCTGGTCAGCTACACCACCGGTTTCATGCTTTCCCGCCGCAGCCGGGAGCTGGGGACATATATCCTGATCGGCCTGGAAAATGCCCAGGTGGCAAGGCTTTTTTTCCTGGAAAATCTGGCCGCGGGCGGGGCTGCGCTGGCGCTGGGCTTGGTGTCGGGCGGTCTGGTCTATCAAGTCCTCCGTGCCGTGGTATTGTCCATGTTCGATAAAACCTACACCTTTTCGTTCACATTTTCCCTGCGGGCGATCGGGCTGACTTTCGTTTATTTTCTGTTCATTTACCTGTCTGCCCAGTTCCGGATTCGGAGGAGGATTCGGAAAATGAAGATCTACGACCTGATCTATTTTGAACGGCAGAACGAGAAAGAAGTGATCGAAAAAAGCAAAAGCCGCAGGGTGATATTTTCCGTTTCCATCGTGCTGGGAATCCTGGGAACCGTCCTGCTGATGCTGGGGAATCTGCTGTCCGGGCTCATCGGGGCGGCCTGCGTGATCCTGTTTTTGTACGGATTTTTCCTCAGCTTTTCCTCTGGTGTGCCTGCCTGGTTCGACAGACACCTGACCCAAAAATACAGCAGGCAAAACCTGCTCGTCTACCGCTCCCTGACCGCCAGGCTGGCCACCATGGGCGTGACAATGGCGACCATTTCCCTGCTGTTTGCGGCCGTACTCATGACCCTGGGATCCGGCATGACCATCGGCACCCTGCTTCGGAACCGGGCCGCCCAGAGTGCCTGCTTTGACCTGCACATCACCTGTCCGGAGGAACGCATGCCGGACTATCTGGACTGCATCGAAGCAAACGACATTTCCGTCACGGATTCCCTGAGGTATCCGGTCTACATTGACGAAAGTGCTGAGATGTCCGGGTATTTTGAGAAAGAGGAGAACCTGGGATACTCTAATGACTGTGACCTGTTCCTGCGTTACAGCGATTATGCCGCCCTGCGCGCCATGCTTGGGTTCCCGGAGGCGGCTTTGGAGCCGGGAACTTATATCATCCACTGCCCTCCTTATCTGGGAACCCTGGCCTCCCGCTATGGCAGACCCGTCACACTTGGGGGAACGCAGCTTGCCCCCGGCCCCATTTATACGGAAATGCTTTCCAATGGTCTCTTTGGATCAAATGGGGAAGAATATTTCCTGGTGGTTCCGGATGAAGCGCTGGATGGCTCTCCCATCTGGCGCAGCGCCTACACCGCCATAACCTCTGAGCCGCTCACGGAATCGCAGTGCAACGCATTGTTTGACATACAGGACAACCTGGGCAAACTGGAAACGGATACCGCAGACAACATGGATGATGTGGAGCTGGATTCCGCAGACGGCATGGACGATCCGGAGCTGGATTCTGCAGACAGCATGGACGATCCGGAGCTGGATTCCGCAGACAGCATGGACGATCTGGAGCTGGATTCCGTGAATATTAAGGCCTGGATTGAGAATGAGGCCGCCGCCTCTTCTGCAATCTTCGTATTCCCACTCTATTACCTGGCGCTGGTGCTGACCATGACGGCGGCTGCCATCCTGACCGTCCGGCAGCTCAGTGAAGCCCGGCGCTATCGGCACCAGTTCCGGCTTCTCGGGAAGCTGGGCATGGACCGCCGGGAAATGGAACGTGCCCTCCGGCTGCAGTTTTCCATTTATTACGCCATGCCTGCGGTTCCGCCGCTGCTGATCGGGGTTCCGTTTATCCTGGGCCTGGGCGGACTCGTGGAACCGGGGATCATGGTGGGGGCCAGTCATCCGATGGTAATCACAGGCATCACATTGGGGTTGTTTCTCCTGATCTACTTTATCTATATCCTGCTGGCTTACGGGAGTATGAAACGGAATGTGCTGGATATTGCAGATTTCCGTAGATAATCATTTTCAGATGTGATAAACTAAAACGTATAGAACATTTTGTATTGGACTGAAAACCACCGCCTCACGGGCTTCCACATATCCTACAAACCATCCGTTTACATCCATGCCGTCGATGCATCCGGTGCCGTTTTTTTGGGGGACTAGTACAGCATTGCGTATATAATGGTGAATAATGTGCCTGATATTTTTGTCAGGACAAGGCGGAGGAAAGAGGCGATGCGGTGGCATCGTTGATTGACGACAACGCAGTGCTGGCAGAAATAGCAGGTGCAGAATTCACCGTTAATTACGCAATGCTGTACTAGTACAGCGTTTCCTTGATCCCCATATACTTAGTGCTTGATATTTTTGTCAGCGCAAGGCGGAGGAAGGAGGC
>VSNK01000300.1 GCA_009774255.1 Faecalicatena sp. | reverse complement strand
TATTAGTTTTTTATAATTACATTATTCAGTTGTCAAAGTCCAATTGATTTTCTATTATTAAGTTGACCACATTGGGCGTAGCGGTGGCTACGTCGATTGACGACAACGCAGCAGATGGAAATTTAACCAATTGAAACATAAGGTTAATTATATTGAATTATACTAGTTTTTACAAATGGTCCGGTCAGGCGCGTCGTGGCAGTTCATCTTCCTGCTCTCCTGCACGAGCTGGTCCAGCTTGATCTCATCCGCAGTCCGGTTGATGCTCTCGTTAATCCTCTGCCAGACATATTTTGTCACGCAGCTGTCCGCGATCTGGCAGCCCTCTTCCGGGTTCAGCCCGGAGCATTCTACGGGATCCAGGCTTCCCTCCAGCGCCCGCAGGATATCTCCCACGGAAATATCGGCCGCATCCCTGGCAAGAACATAACCGCCGCCTGCGCCCCGTACGCTTTTTACCAGGCCTCCCTTTTTCAGCATCGACATCAGTTGTTCCAGATATCGCTCGGAAATATTCTGCCGGTCTGAGATATTCGTAATAGACACAGGAGCTTCATCGCCGTACTGTGCAAGATCGATCAAAGCACGCAGTCCATATCTGCCTTTCGTTGATAATTTCAACCTTCTGTCCTCTGCTTTCCATAATCTTAATCCCTAGTGTTTCAATCCCTGGTATTTTAATCCCTATGGTTTTGCTAGGATATCTTTCCGTAATGTAGAATAACACCTGTCTCCTGTTCTGTCAAGCCAATTTTAAGAATATCTTTTAAAAAGCATGTTTTTCAGGAGCATTCCATGTCCAGAAAGCAAACCATCATCCGTGGAACTATCATTTTGACCATCACCGGATTTTTAAGCCGGTTCATGGGATTCTTTTACCGCATTTTCTTGAGCCGTACTTTTGGAGAGGAAGGCGTGGGCCTGTACCAGCTCATTTTTCCCGTCTATGCACTCTGCTACTCCCTGACCACTGCCGGGATCGAGACCGCCATCTCCCGGACCGTAGCCCGCAAGGTCTCCCTTGGAAAAGAGCGGGAAGCCCGCGAATTTCTTCTGACCGGACTTTCTCTGTCCTTCTTCCTTGCCTGTATTTGCATGATCGTCATGCAAAAAAATGCGGCATTCATCGCCTCCTCGATTCTTGGCGATGAACGCTGCATTCCTCTGCTGACTATTTTATCTTATACGGTACCTTGTTCCGCCATACATAGCTGCATCTGCGGATATTGCTACGGCTTAAAGCAGACGTCCGTACCGGCGTCTGCCCAGTTGATCGAGCAGACCACCCGCATATCCGGTGTCTATCTCTTATACCGGCTTGTCATCAAAGACCAGGGAAACGCCCCCATCGCCATCGCCGTGTGCGGGCTTGTGATCGGAGAATTTTTTTCTGCCGCTTATACACTCAGTATCCTGCCCGGCTTTCTCAAAGGCCGCCGTATCAAAAAAGCTATCCGCAGAAACGCTTCATCGTCTGATTCCGTCAGGAAGACATTTCCCTCCATGACGGCAGGGATCTTGTACCGGCAACTGAAAGAGCTGCTCCCCCTTTCCGTTCCCCTGACAGCCAACCGTGTCCTGATCAATCTCCTGCAAAGCATCGAGGCCATCTCCATTCCCGGACGGCTGCAGCGCTATGGGCTTGGCACATCCGAAGCATTGAGCCTCTACGGTGTATTGAACGGAATGGCACTGCCCTGCATTTTATTTCCTTCCGCTGTCACCAGCTCCATTTCCATCATGCTGATGCCCACCGTAGCTGAGATCCAGGCTTCGGATGACCGGCAGGAAATGCTGGACATCATCAAGAAGGTGACCGGAGCCTGCTTTATCCTGGGCCTGTTCTGCTGTCTGACCTTTCTCCTCTTCGGTGCCTGGATCGGAATTACCTTATTCGGCAGCCGGACCGCCGGAAAATTCATCCTCACACTGGCCTGGATCTGTCCCTTTCTTTACACCAACAGCGCACTGTCCAGCGTGATCAACGGGCTGGGAAAGACCGGCAGCACTCTTTTTGTCAACACCTTCAGCCTGCTGATCCGGATTGCCGGAGTCTTCTATGCCATTCCCCTTTTCGGGATTCAGGGCTACCTCTGGGGACTGCTGATCAGCCAGCTTGCAGCCACCCTGCTGTCCGCATGGATCATTTATAGAAATATACGCGTCAAAAGGCCCGTGCGCGCTGGAAACCGTCTTTGATTTCTGCCTGATGTTTCCTCAAGGCTATGAGCAGGCAGCGGTCCGCACCAGCCTGCCGCCCAGCCTGCTCAGGAGTTCGTTGGAAATACTTCCACTTCGATTCGCAGCATCCGCAGCCCTCTCCTCCGCACCTCCGTCCCTGCCGATCAGAGCCGCGGTATCCCCCACGGACACCTCTTGTGCATCGGTGATGTCCAGGATCATCTGATCCATACAGATCCTTCCGATCACAGGTACCCGCTGCCCGCGAATGACCGCTTCCATACGCCCGCAGGACAGATTTCTTGGAATCCCGTCCGCATAACCTACCGGCAGGACTGCGATTCGGCTGTCCCTTTCTGCCGTAAATGTCCTGCCATAGCCTACGCTTTCGCCTTTTCGAATCTTCCGGATGAGCACCACTCTGGATTTCAGCGAAAGTACCGGCCGCAGATCGAGACGCAGCTTCGTCTGGTCATGAGGCGAGCTTAATACTCCGTAGAGCGCGATCCCCGCTCTCACATAATCGCAGGAAAGCTCCGGGTAATTCAGAAGTCCATAGCTGCTCTGGATGTGCACCTTCGGAAGCTTGACCCCTTTTTGCTCCAGAGTGTCCAGCAGCCTGTAGAATCCCCTGATCTGCATTTCGGTAAAGCGGACATCCTCCTGTTCCAGGCTGTCGGCCGCGCACAAATGGGTATAGATTCCGCGCACCCGGAGATTCCTCATAGAAAACACATGGGCAATCCGCTCCGTCTCTTCCCGGCCGAATCCCAGCCGGTGCATCCCCGTATCTACTTTCACATGAACCTTCACCCCGCGGCGCTGTTTATTGAGAAGTCTGGCATATTCATAATCAATCAACGTCTGTGTCAGGTCATATTTGCGAAGCTCCCAGGCTCTCCTGGAATCCGTATAGCCCAGGATCAGTATTTCTCCCTCGATCCCAAAGCGCCGCAGCCGGATTCCTTCCTCGATGCACGCCACTGCAAATGCTTTCACCCCCATCCGGCTGACACACACTGCTGTCTCATACATTCCATGCCCGTAAGCCTCCGCCTTCATGACCGCCATCAGTTCGCAGCCTGAAGGCACCGCATTTTGCAGCACTTCCACATTATGCCTTAGATTGTTCAGATCCAGCTCAATCCAGGCTCTCTCTTTTCCCTGGATGTACGGCTGTTTTCCGCTCCGTCTCCATCCGGCGGACAGCTCCGCGGCCAGAACGGACACAGCAACAGTAAGGACGCATACTCCCAGGAAATGCACAAGGCTATTTTCAATCAAAAGCCTCTGCAGACCTGTCACCTTCGCTGCCATACGGATCACAACGATCATCGCAGGATGAAGAATATAGATCAGCAATGCCGATGTGCGGAGCAGTTCCTTCCGCTCTCCCCTCCAAAAAATCAGCATCCGGAACAGATAATACATACACGGCAGCAGAAAAAGATACATGCTGTCATGCCTCTGCAGACCGAACCTGTGGAGCAGCATCCCCTCCGCTGTCATCAACAGAAACGAGATTCCAAAGCCCGTGATGGATCTTTGAAGGGAAATCTCTTCTTTTCGTGCCGCCTCGTCTGCCGCCATCCCTCCCATCACCAGGAATACCGGTGCGAAAAAAATACCGTTCCTCGTGTAATCTGAAATCTCAAATATATTTTCATAAATCGTTTTCAGCAGCGGAATTTTAGACGCGGCTCCATAATAGCTGTCTCCCAAAAGCCCTGCGGCATAGAAAAGCAATGTGACCACCCACCCTCTTCTAATTCCCAGCTTCCTCACGATACACCAGGCAGTCACGGCGCCGAGCATGGAGGCGGGAAGATACCAGAGATGGTACATGGTTCCGTCGAACACAAGGTCTTTCAGCATTTCCGGCAGAAAATGATCCATAGAAAAATAGCCGTTATAAATATTCAAAGGCACGTAGAGCAGGAGCGAAATCCCATAGAGAACTGCCGTCTTTTTGAGAAAATGGTATAGCTTCCCGGCATCATACGCATATTGTGAGATCAGGAAAAATCCGGTAGCCATCAGAAAAAACGGCACTGCCACCCGGGCCGTAATGCGTGTCAGGAAAAAATCGGCCGTCTCACTGAAGGCAGCCAGGGGCGAGGTATGGATCGTGATCACCAGCAGCGCCGCCGCAAATCTGAAATAATCAATTCCTGTATATGCTTTTCTGTCGTTCATTTTATTGACTCCTTATCAAAAGTGTGCGTCCTGACGCATTGCGGCATCTGCCTTGTACGCCGCGGTGCGCTCCTTCCTGAGATCACCTGCTGTGTCTTGTCACGATAAAGCCGTCTACATTATTGCCAGACACCATATAGACCGAGTTCTCCGGCAGTGTGATATTTGTAGTGCCTGTTCCGGCGGCTTTTGCATAAAAGATTTCCAGTTCCTGTCCGTCCCTGCTCCACCGCAGCGGTTCGCTGCCATAGGGATATTGTTTGATAAATGCAATGTATTCCTCCAAAGTCAGATCATACGCACTCATAATCTCAGAATGGGGATACCCCACATACCGGAAATGCCACGGCTCGTGGCCGATCCCGGTCACACGCTCTTTCCCCTTTGGATACCGCTCGATAAAACCGTAGCCGGGGGCTGTTTTTCGAAATCTGTCACAAATGCCGTCATACGGAAAATCCGGACAGATAAAATCAATGACCTCTTTTTTCAGCCCCAGATCCACCGCCAGTCCGGTCTGGTGTTCACTGTGATAAGGGAGTGCCACGAATTTTCGAGTGAAATCCTCTCCGTTGTCACGTATGGAGCCGCGGTAGATCTCCGTCTGTTCCTTTGCGGAACGATACCCGCTTACCGGAACAATATCACCGCCGCAATGTATTTTTTCAAAGATCAGACTCAGGATATATACCGCCTCACGCATCAGGTGTACTTCCGGATATTCCGGAGTCACAGGCAGCAGCTTTTCTTCCTCTGTTATCCGCATCGGATTGTCCGCATTTACAAGTATAAGGCTTCCGTTACAGATTTTTTCATTCGACAGTTTTAAGTTCATCATAAGTACAATCCCAACAGCCTGTCCATGAGCTGTCCGAAGGTCAGGCCGATTCCTTTCATCATATTTGGATAGCGGCTGTGAGAGGTAAATCCCGGAATGGTATTCACTTCGTTGAACACAATTTCTCCCGTTGTCCTCAAGAACATGTCTACCCTGGCAAATCCGGAACAGCACAGTGCTTTGTAGATCACTCTGGCTGCCTCCTGAATCCTCTTTTCCGTATCCGCATTGATCCGGGCAGGCATATGAATTTTGGAGGTCTTCAACGTATATTTCTCCGTATAGTCGAAAAATCCGTCGGAAAGCTCGATCTCATCCACTCTTCCCACAAGCAGTTCCTCTTTTCCCAGAACCGCGCAGCCCACTTCGAATCCATCTATACTTTCCTCAATCACCACTTTGTCGTCGTGCTCAAATGCAAGCTTCACTGCCGGTGCCAGTTCGTTTTTCTCATAAATTTTCGTGATTCCGAAGGAAGAGCCGGCCCTGGCAGGCTTTACAAAAAGAGGATAGGACAAGTCCTTTGTCATCTCCTTTACTTCTTCCTCCATCCAGGAAGAGAGCCGCACGGATCTTGGAACTGCGATCCCTGCCTCCCTTACGAGCCTGTGGGCCAGATCCTTGTCCATACACAGGGCAGAGGCCAGGGTGCCGCATCCTGCCACCGGAATGCCGGCCAGTTCGAACAGTCCCTGTACCGTGCCGTCCTCCCCGTTTTTTCCATGCAGCACAGGAAATGCCAGATCCAGGCCGATCCGCCGGTTCCCCTCCGGCCTGCATTCCATCATGCCGGGTTTGGTCCGGTTCTGGGATATCACAACCGGAATCAATCTGTCCGCATCCTGGCACCAGGAACCCTTTTTGATCTGATCCATATCGCCGTAATAGCGGTACCAGTCCCCCTGCCGTGTGATACCGATGGGAATAACCTCATATTTTTCCATATTCAGATTTTCAAGCACCGCGCATGCGGACTGTAATGATACTTCATATTCCGTGGAGCATCCTCCGAAAATCACTGCGATTGTTTTCTTTTGCATTTTTTATCTCCTCCAATACTTTATTGCCTGATTTTCATTCTTTGGTATGAAAAAAACAGTACTCTTTGTTCTGACACCATAATTGTATCAAAATAAAGAATACTGTTTTTTTATTTATTCCAAATATTTTCCTACTTTTTTATCTCAAAATTCTTAAGATTTTCTTAGGAGGTGTTGGAAAATAACTGATACAGATTTTTCTACAACTCCTTACGGTCTGCCTAGTATAACCCACAATAATTACCACTACCTTACGCGCAGGATAAATTTCCATGTGCAAGGAAGCTGAATGAGGCGA